>CALCPB010000264.1 GCA_937897665.1 uncultured Halomicronema sp.
GGGGCGCAAAGTCTCACCATGTTTTAACGGCCTTAGCGGCAGTCGGTGGGCTGCAGCGGCGAACGGTGTACCCGCACCCGGCTGTCATCACTGCCGGACACCAGCCACAGCTGATTGCGTTTAAGCCGAATGTCCACACTGTTGAGCGGTTGCGGCAGGCGGGCCAGAACTTTACCGGCGGCAAAGCGACCGTGCCGTCGCCCTTGCAAGAGCGGCCACAGTTTGACTTGTCCGTCGTCGCCGACGCTGGTGAGATAGCAGCCCGAGCGGGTCAGCGCGATCGCCCGAATCGATTGGCCATCCTCGCTGGCAGCCCAACGATCAAGGGTGCGGCAGGCCGCGTTGCCCGAGAGGCAGGGGCTCAAATCTAGCAGGGTAATTTGCCCCTGGTTATCGGCCACGGCGAGCCAGTTGGGGTGGGCCGCCGCGGTGGCCAAGCTGGTGATGTAGTCGTCCTGCCCGCCGGCAAAGTCCGCGATCGCCATTCGCTCATCGGTTTGCCAATCCCACAGCTCTAGCCGGTTATAGCGGCCAGCCACGGCAATCATGGTGCCCTCGGGGCCGACTGCCGCCAAGCTGTAGGCCGCGAAGTCAAACTGGGCCGTCTGCAAGAGGCGACTGTCGCCCGCCGCATCGGCCTCGGGGCCTAACGCCCAGCGCAACACGGCGCCGCTGCCGTGGCTGCTCAACAAGCTTGGGGTATGGGGGGTGAAAAGCACATCTAAGACGCGATCGTCGCGCTGATTGGGGGCCGCGAGTGCCAGCAACTGCTCCTGGCGCAGCAGATCCCACAGTTGAATTTCGCCATTTTCTAAGCCGACGGCCAGCTGATCATTGTTGAGGGGCCGATAGCGCGCCACTCGCAGAGCCTTATCTGCCGTCGCCACGGGGCCGAGGGCATGATTTTCGAGCGGTCTGACGAAGCTCCGGCGGCGCCAAAACCGCGCCGTCTGGTCGTTAGAACCGCTGACAATGGTTTCACCTAAGCCGTCAAACTGCACGCTGTTGACAGCGGCTTGATGGCCAAAAAGCCCATTGGCCGGATTCAACCAAGACAACAGCCACAGCAGCCACAGTAGGCCCAGCCCTCCCAAAAGGGCAAGCCAGGCGGGCACAACCGGGGCGACATCCAGCTGTAGCGGGCGACTGGCGGGAACGAGGGAGCCAAGCCGTTCGTCCGAGACAGCCGCCTGAGCTTCAATCACGTGGGTCTGGGTGCGCCCCAGCCAGGGCCGCCGCGCCCACACCTGCAGGGTTTTGGCCTGCACCGTACCCGGCAACCAGGGCGTGTCATCGGGCTCTAAGGCCCACTGCAGGTCGTCCGCCGTTTCACTATTCAGCGCCAGCGTCACTGTGGGCACCAAGTTGCTGGCGTTTTCAAAGGTCAGCTCATAGCTGGCGGGTAGCGGCACCTCTCGCCGCCGCCAGGAGCGAGGCAGACGCTGTTGCGTCGGCACTGGGGGACGAAAGGCCAGTCGCCCTACCGGCAGAATCTCGAATCTTCCTTCGGCGATCGCGGGCACGCTGCCCGGCACTTCGGCCTGCACTCGCAGCGGCAGGGCCTCGGCCAGGGCTTCGGCAGGGGCGGGCAGCGTAATCGCAAATTCCGTCGTCGTCCACTGCTGGGGCAGCAGGTCGATCGCCTGCTCGGCATCTTGCACAAACCAATCGAGCGGTAGGCCCTCGCAGCGCACCAACGCCCCCACGGTGAGCTGTGCCAGGTTGTAGATACGCACCGGCAGCCGTGTGGTGCGACCGGGCCGACTGCGCAGGATTGGCGTCAACAGATCAAGCTTCAGGGGAATGGCCCCGGCGGGGGGCACTACCTTGAGCCGCAGGACCTGCCGCTCTTCCGTTTTGAGTTCCAGCGAAAACACCCGCACGGTGAGGCTGACCCAGCCAAAGAACCCAACAATGGGGCTATCGACCAGGGCAACGCGAAACTGCGTGGTATCGCCCGGCGGCTTGACGCTGCTGACCTCTGGCGACAGGTCATACCAGCGCAGCGTCACCCGCGGATCTTGACCCGCCGCCAAAATTTCCACCTGAAAGCTGGCCCGGCGATCGCTCTGGTTGACCACTGTAATCGCCAGCGCAGCGATGCTTTCCCCCGGCACCAGCTCCAGGCTTTTGGCTGAGAGGCTGACGTCGAGATTTTTTTCAGTGGAGGCGGGGGTGGTCATCCCCTGATCGTCTAATTTGTCCCACACCTCGCGAAGAATCTTATTCGTCATGGCCGGTCTGCCCTGGAGTGCTCCACTAACGGTCCCCGCCACCATTGCTGCAGCTGTTGACTGGCGAGGTCGCGCCAGGTGGCCCCAGCGGCCAGCTGCGATTGCCCTTCGCCCAGCCAGATTTGCGCATCCGTCAACACGTCTTGATGCTGCATCAGCTTGGCCTCAACGACGGGCTGGGCCTGGGGATTGTGGCGCAAAATGCGGCTAAACAACGCTTCATCAAGGGTGAAGACGACCGTGGGGTCGCGCGGGCGCACGGAGGCGGTGCGCGGCACGTCGAGCATCAGGGTCAAATCGCCAAAGATCTGCCCTGGCTGCAGCACCCGCAGCGGGCTGTCATCACTGGTGGAGCGCACTTCGACGGTGCCGACGGCCAGCACATAGACGGTGTCGGCGGCATCGCCTTCTCGAAAAATCAGTTCACCTGCTCCATAGGTCTGGCGCTGCGCCCCGCTGGCTAATTCGCGCAGGTCGCCATCGGGCAAAGTAGCGAGATACTCTTCCTGGCGCAGCATTTGCTCCACTTCACCCCCGCTAATGCGGGTCACCCGCACCGCCGCCGCCCGCTCTTTTAACGCCCGATAGTAGGCACTT
>CALCPB010000265.1 GCA_937897665.1 uncultured Halomicronema sp.
GCTCAGTGGTAGAGCGTCACCTTGCCAAGGTGAATGTCGCGCGTTCGAATCGCGTTACCCGCTTTTTTCATTCTTCAACTAATGCGGCATCAAGACTAAGAATTCGGGTAGGCAGTTCTTACAGTGTTTGCCACGCAAGGCTTCTGAAAAGAGCTGACCCGAAAATTTAGCGTTGGCAGATCACTCGCTTGGTTCTTCATCTTATCAATATTTTTTGAAGACTCGACATCCGTACATTATCCGTACATTTACTGCCAGCAAGAATTTGCACTAGTTGTGTCCTTTTCAGGCCGTGCTTGCTGCCTACAACGCATCTAGTCCTCGTGCTCGCGCAACGTGAGAAAAGTTGACTCAACCGTTGCACTTAAGCTCCCGCCTAGAAGCCAATGGTGGAGCGACGGTTGGTAACAGTCGCTCTGTACTCTCGCAGACGAGAAAGAAATACTGGACACATTGGCGCTGAACCAACCGTCTTTGTCATGTAAGGCGATCGCCGATTCTTCACATCAACGCTATTGAGGCTGAACGATAGTCGAGTTCATTCGGCAACGCACTCAACCCCAGGCAGTCAGAGACTAGGCCTAAATTTAATCCTTATTTCACAGACCAATCTAACAAGATAATTTGATTAAGTATTTTTGTCGAGACTGTTTGTTACATTTATGGCTCAATATAAAGACATCTACTTCGAATCTTTAAACTGAAAATCAATTTAAAAAGTTTTCATGAACTTGCCAGGACGGAGATTGGCATTTCAAGCGAAAACTCCGAATAATCACTTACATCAGGCTAAGCGAGTAGCTTGTTTTTGCGAACTGTCTTCGTAATTCAGCGGGCAGGGTTATCCAGCACATTGGTCTATTAGGGTTTTGGTTTATGCCGCTAGGGATGTCTTCGTCAATGCCACCGAGGTGAATCGTTGAGCTTGGTTTTCCATCAAGCACCTTGATTCACTGGATAAAGGTTTTTGGCCGATCTTTCGCGGGACTGCTGTCAAGAAAATGCGGGTTTTTGGAGATTGAATCGATGAAGCTAATGCTGGTATGTACTTCTGGCGGTCATTTTTCGACCATGAGAAGCCTTAAAAGCTTCTGGGAACTTCACGACAGGGTCTGGGTGACTGATCGCAAGAAAGATACCGAAAGCCTCATGGGCGATGAAGAGGTCTTCTGGATGCCTTACCAGGCTCCTCGTAACGTGATGACGTTGCTGTTGAACCTACCGCGAATTTTTTATCTGTTGCTGCAGCAAAAGCCAGACATGGTGATCTCCACTGGGGCAAGCATTGCGATTGGGACGGCGATGCTGGCTAAATTGTTGGGCATCAAGTTTGTCTTCATCGAAAGCATCTCGCGATCGCAGGAACTCAGCCTCTCTGGCAAGATTGTCTATCGTGTATCCGATGAGTTTTACGTACAGTGGCCAACCCTAGCCGAAAAGTACCCCAAAGCCCTATATCGGGGATACGTCTGAAGCGAGCAAGGGCGAGCTGCGTGTCTGTAAATAATTTTGTGAGTGCCGTTATAAATATTTTCCCGAAGGATAAAAGCCTCCATGATTACTGTGACTTTAGGAACGATTTCGTTTCCCTTTGACCGTGTGGTGCAATGGCTAGAGCAGCTGTTAGACGAAAAAGTAGTAAATGAGGCGATTGTATTTCAGCATGGTGCGACCAATCCAGGCGTCGTGTCTAGACATCCCTTGGTCAGAGCCACGCCGTTCTTGGAGTTTGAACGTCTGGAGAGCCTGAGCAAGCAGTCTAACTTAGTCATTTCCCATGCTGGGCAAGGGTCTACTCGCGGTCTAGCAGCCAAGAAAGTACCGTTTGTCGTGATTCCTCGGCTGGCTAGCTACGGCGAGCACGTGGACAATCACCAGCTCTTGTTTGCCCAAAGCGTTCGACCACTCGGAGTGCAATATTGCTCTAGCTACGAAGAGATTAAGCGCTCTGTGCTCAACCCCCCTCCAGCTTTTCGAGGGCCACTCTTGCAAGGCCCCCGACTGGTGGAATACCTAATGGAGCGATATCAGACGAGTGAGGCCGACAGCCGACAGATCGCTCAGCGCCTTGAGACTGAAGAGCCGGATCAAGCACCTGTCGCTGAAACTCCCAGCCAGCCAGCTGAGCAGCCATTGACCGTGTCGTCAAAATAAGTTGTTGATGGCTGTCTGAAACGCCCTATGGTTCCAAGAGTATGCCAAAAAACAACCTGAGCAAGAACCCGGTTTCTGGGAACTGGGTTCTTCAGATGGGATGTTTGTAATTTTGGATTACTCTCAGGAGCGGCCGTTAGAATTGCCCCATTGGCGGAGTTCAGGAATTGAGCGCTGAGCATAAGGGCAAAATCATCACCCGACTTCAGAGATTGAGTGCTGGGTAACTTGCGCTTTTAGATTTTAACAACCAGCGCCGTCAGACTCGTTACTGGGCCAAGATTCTCAAACCAGTTCTGCGGGTGATTAAATCACCTGCTGCTGAATCTCGACGACTTGTTGAATTTGATTGCGGCTAAACCCGGCGCGGGTGAGATAGTTCAAGTGACCCGACTGATAGTAACGGCCGTCTAGCTGCAGCGCTTGGTTGTAAGCAGCACGCGCGGCACTCGCATCTTGATTGCTCCAATGAGCTAAGGCCAAGGCCACCCAGGGATGGGGGTTGTAGGGCTCTAACTCAGTCGCCCGGTTGGCGTGACGAATGGCCGCGTCGACATCTGGCAATCGCTGATAGGCCAGGCTGAGATTGTAGTAGGCAATTTCGTTCTCAGGGTTGAGCGTTTTGGCTTGGGTATGGGTGGCGATCGCCGCGTCAATATTGCCATTGACCAAATAGGCAATACCCAACGCATTCAAGGCCGGAATGTACTCAGCATCCAGTTCTATCGCTCGATTGAGCACAGCGATCGCCTCGTCTCGGTCGCCAGCGAGATGTTGCGTCCACCCGAGCAAGACGTAGCCCGAAACTGTCCTGGGGGCCAAGGCAACGGCAGTTTTCAAAGCGGCGATCGCAGTCGCAAAATCGTCAGCCTGGCGCGCGGCAAGTCCAGCTTGGCGATACCCTTCGGCGGCTTTTAGATCTTCTAAAAAGAGCGGATACGGAAGTGTGGTGAGGAGAGCATCTGGGATTAAAACAGACTGCAGCGGTACCAGCGGCTCAGGTGTGGCGCAACTAATCATGCTGCTGGAGGCAATCAAGACAAACGGTAGAACACCTCGATTCATAGCGCTAACTCTTCTCTCAACTGTTAGCAATTAGCCTGGATTTCTTTGTTTCTAAAGATGTTAAGAAATGCTCTGGCTAAAGCTTTGCCGGCTTCATCGAAAGTTCTTCTCAACATCAGACTATTTTAGATTTTGGGCATCACCTTTACCGTGAACTCAATATCGCATTTTAGAAAGGTCAAACGGCTGGTCGCTGCCTGGTTTATAGGAACATGATATATTCTATGTGTTTTGTGAGATGACTGCGTCTGTCTTCACAAGCAAGTCCGCACCTCAGAGGGCGAGAGTCTATGAATAGTTCCGTAGCAGGCTGTCTCCGTGTGGGTCAATCAGCCCCTGATTTCATCGCGACCGCTGTCGTTGATCAAGAGTTTAAGCCGATCAAGCTCTCTGACTATCGCGGCAAATACGTAGTTCTTTTCTTTTATCCTCTCGATTTTACGTTTGTTTGTCCGACTGAAATCGCGGCTTTCAGCGATCGCTATCCCGAATTTGATGACCTCAATACAGAGATTTTAGGAATTTCTGTTGATAGCGAATTTTCTCACCTCGCGTGGATTCAAACTGAACGGACTCAGGGGGGGGTTGGTGATTTGAACTACCCGCTCGTTTCTGATCTAAAAAAAGAAATTAGTGCTGCTTACAATGTGCTCGATCCCGATGCGGGAGTGGCCCTGCGGGGGTTGTTCATTATCGATAAAGAGGGCGTCATTCAGCACGCAACCGTCAATAATCTCTCCTTTGGTCGCAATGTCGAAGAGACGTTGCGGGTGCTGCAGGCCATTCGGCATGTCCAAACGCACCCTGATGAGGTGTGTCCAGCTGGCTGGAAACCCGGCGAAAAGACCATGAACCCTGACCCAGTGAAATCGAAGGAGTTCTTTGCCGCTGTCTAACCGTGTTGGTAGGGACCCCAAAGACCACTGCGGACAGCCATCGTTTGAGTGGATCAACTCTACATCGACAGACAGCAAGTTCTCCCCCATCGATGTCAGCCAAACCAACCCTTCCCGTTTTTCTATCGCCGCTTGCACCCAAGTCAGCGGCGATACTCTACAGAATTAGCGCCGCCGTCTACGAGCTTAGCGATCGCCCTGACGACTCTTCCTATGACCAGTCTTTCCTCCTCTGCTGAGCTTCAATCCAAATTAGTGAATGGGCGCTTTTGGCGTCATTTCTTACCGCTCCCAGCGACCAACTGCTTAGCCTTAGGCGATCGCGCGCCCGATTTCACCTTGACTGAGGTCGCGACTCGTCAGCCCTATCGGCTGTCACAACATTGGGGCGAGCGGCCTGTGGTGTTGGCGTTTACCCGCATTTTCACAGAGCGCCATTATTGTCCCCTCTGTTTCCCTCACTTGGTGGCACTCAGCGCCGCCGCTGAAAAGTTTCGGGCGGCTGGCAGTCAGCTAATTTTGGTCACCAGCACTGACTTAGCACAGAGCCAAGCGGTCAAGACGGAGCTGAATTTGCAAGCGCCGCTGCTCAGCGACCCACTGGGTGAAGTCTTTCGGCAGTATGGTACGGGGCAAGCTTTGGGCGCGCCACTGCCCGCTCAGTTTTTGTTGGATAAATATGGCCGGATTCGTTTCTGGCATCGCTTTTCGTTTTTGGACTACAACGCTGAGCCCCTGAAGCTGCTGTATCAACTGGCGACAATGACAGCTGATGACTCAGGCTAGTGAAGCTGCCGCTGGTGAACTGATCGCACTATGAGGAGTCGTAACAAACGGTAGAGAAGCCGAGCAAAATTTGGCACTATCAAAGTCAAGATGCCGAAGCATCTGACCACTCGTTTTTTTGAAGTAAGCTGAGTCCCTATTACTGCCATGGCAGAGCCTGTTGAACCCATCATTCTGCCGCCAGCAGAAAATCCTGAACAAGAGGGCCAGTGGCTAAATGCCTCGCTGCATCACTGGTTAAATACAGAGTTTCCGCCCGAAGAAGTCAATACGGAGATTGCCGAGAGAGCCGCTCAAGTCTTTGTGCGACAACGCATGGAGGGCGAGAATGATTTAGGGGCACTCGTCTTGGCAATTCTCACCGAGATGCAGGGCTTTGACTTCTCCAAAAGTTTCTACGGCGAGTTTGCGATCGCCAATGCCGTTAGTGATCTGCTGTTAGACAGTTTGGGCATCGATCACTGCTGTGGGGCAGACGCGGGTTAACGCCCTCAATTTTCCACACCGCTGCAGACAGACCGGAGCAAACGACCTCTGACAGTCAAAGAGCGTCACTCAGACAATGATGGTTCACCCTCTCGGTATAGCCAATTGTCACGGCGACCGCCTTCGCTGATAATGCGCTGTAGTCACTCAAACAAACCAGATAATTATGGTGCACTGGCTCCAAAAGCTGTTGCGAGTCGGGTTGGTGCTGATAGTGCTGCTGCTAACGGGCTGTTTGCAATATGACCTAGAGTTGCAATTTGACAGTCAAACCCACGGACAACTTGTGCAACAACTGCGCTGGCGGGGTGGCGCGATCGCGGCAAACGACGAGTTGCAGCAATGGTTGGCCGTACTGGATGAGCGCACCCAGCAGGTGGGTGGCCGCACCCACTGGCGGGGCGACAACGCCTTTGAAATTGTGATTCCCTTTAGCAATGGTCGGGCGCTAGAGACTAAGTTCAATCAGTTTTTTGGCCCCGACGACGCCACCACTTTCACCCTACCAGCGGGTGAACCGATCCAGGCGGAACTGACCCTGCAACAGGGCAACCGGTTTGTGGCCATTTATAACCACCTTAAACTGCGGGTTGATCTCACGGCAGTGCCAGACCTAGCCGCGACAGGCCTGCCCCTACTGCAGGGACAAAAGCTACTGGCAGGGCAAGTGACGCTGCTGGCACCCTGGGTGCGTTGGCAAAGCCTCTCCCCAGGAGAATCGGCCGCAGGTGAATTCCCCCCCCAAGCGACCTGGTCACTGATACCTGGCGAAGTAAATGAGCTGGAAGCCGAGTTTTGGGTACCGAGCCCGATTGGGATTGGGGCGATCATCATTGTGCTTTTTGTGTCGGTGGGCTACGGCGTAAAATATGGCCTCGCCTCGCGATGATCCTCATTTCTCAGAACTTTGACATCTGCCATTTCCTCAGCCCCTCAACACCCTTATCTTCTAGACTCACTCGCCTGCGCTCTAGCTTGCCGTTTTGCCCTGTCCCACCTTTCTCCTTCAGACTTCCTATACTCTT
>CALCPB010000266.1 GCA_937897665.1 uncultured Halomicronema sp.
GCGACATGGCATACGATGGAAAAATATAGAGCGCTATATCAGGATAGGGCAGTGGGGTGGACAGCTCTCTGGGCGGGCGCTTTGAGGACCCTTTGGGGAGCTGACTTACCTGACAAGCAGTTATTTTCAGGGCACTCCTCTGGACGGTTTCATCGTGAACGCTAACTCAATGCGCGGTTTTCACCCTGACCATGGCGGAAGTAGTGCTCCATGCCGCTAGCGAAAAAGCCGCTGCTCACCGCCGCTGCCACATCAAGATGCAGACTGAGATAGACGCTCTCATCAAAGGCGGCACTCGGGTTTCGCTGTTCTTGCTGGCCAAAGCTGACGTAGTGCTCAAAGCCCGAGACAAAGGTGTTGCCAACCACTTGTGCAACGTCCGGATTTTGCTGCCGATACGTCGCCTCCTCAAACAGCAGCACCGATAATCTGCCTTCATGGGCACCAATCTCGACAAAATGTTCAAAGGCACTGACAAATTCCCCGCGATCGACCGCCGCCTTAACGTCAAGATTGTTCAAGAGGTAGTCTGGGGCATTAAATAGACCGCTCGCCACGCGATTTTCAACATGACCAATCTGCAAGTAATGTTCTAGGCCGCTGCTAAACACTCCTTGAGCAACAGCTACTTTGATATCCGCATACGTTTCTAAGTAGAGAGTTTCGTTGTAGTAGCGACTGAGGTTGCGCCCCTCATTGAGGCCAAACTGCAAGAAATGCTCAAAGCCACTGCTAAAGGCTCCTTGGGCGATCGCCTGAACGACGTCATCGTTGGTGCTGAGGTAGTAGGTCTCATCAAAACAATCGGCCAGCGTGATTTGACCCACTTCGAAGAAAAGGGGCACCAGCGATCGCCCTTCCTTGATACCAAAGCGAAGATAATGTTCAGCACCACTTGAGATTGCGACTTCACCTTGCTCTAAAGCCGCTTTAACATCCGGGTTGGCAAGTAAGTAGAGTTCCTCATCAAACACGGGGGCACTGCCCGTTAGCGTTTGAAACTGGATGAACTGCTTGTAAGTAAACACCAAGCCCTCAGCACTGCCACTGGGGCCTGGTGGGGGTGGCGGCACCACCAGCGGATCAGTCACCGTAATCGTGCCCGTGCTAAAACCGCTGCTAAACGCTTTGAGACCGCCATTTTGCGAGGCATCGACCCCGGTTTTGCCATTAAACGCGCCGTCAGTCGTATCCCAAGCGCGAAACTGTACCGTGGCGTCGCCGACATAATCAGCGTTGGGCACTAAGCGCACACGAGGCTCTGTCGACAGGCCACCTGACTGAGCACAAAGGAGCCTTGAGCTGAGGTCGTGTCGTCTCCTAAAAAGACAAAGTTAGGCGTCTCATAGGGATCGATCGCGCCCATAAAAGCGGTGTAATCGCGCAGTGCCCCCGTGAGAATTTGCACCCCATCCGCTAGCAGGGTGTAGTTATCACCGGCCACCGCAAGCGTGTATTGCGTCGCCTCATTAGTGTTGAAGGCCACGTTCTCAGCCGCCATGAAGGTCGGCCCGCCTTGAGCAAAGATATTGCCCGTAGTAGCAGAGGTGCTTTGAAAGCCGATTTCAATCGCTTTGCTGGTGTCTTGGCTGACGGCCACAATGCTGAACCCCGCTCGGCGCTGATTGGTACGAGACTCCGCCAACAGCTGCATGTCGAAGGCAATCTCGTAGCCAAGCGTGTTATCTAGAGAGGGGACACTTGGATTAACTAATCCACCCGCACCAAAGTTGCTGTAGCCCGCATAGATACTTTGATTGGCAGTGGTATCCAGCGTCGTACCACTCGCATCAACTGTTTGGATAGCCCCGACGAGATTGGTGAAAGACAGCCAGGTTTGCCCATCCGGCGCAGTGCCCAAGGCTGGAGTGTAGAGAGACGTGGCCCCCAACGTGATGGCGTTATTGTCGGTGATCGCCCCACTCAGCGCTTGCCAGTTGCTACCACCATCGGTGGAATATTGCCAGATGCCGTTGGTGTTGTCGATCGCCGTAATCGCAATCCCCTGGGGATCAAAATCTGCATCTGTGATGAGACCGGTTACTAGGTCAGCGACCGTCGTACCTTGGTTGGCAGCGTCAGCAACGTTCTTATTGATGCCCGTGAAGGTAGCACCGCCGGATAGCACGGGGGCACTGTTGGCTAAGCCATCCCCCATGATTTGAATATTGTCGATCGCGATGTCTTCATCTTCGGCATCAAGAACAAAGGTAAGCCGCAAATCCAGATTGGATCCGGCATCGGCGATCGCGGCTGTGAAGTTAGCAAACGTATCGGTGAGTTGCGTTCCCTCTCCAACGCCATCAAAATCCGTATCCTGCGCTGGAACTGTATTGAACATCGCTCCGGTATTTTCAAACGCTAATATCTTTTGAAAGCCACCGCCATCAATTTGGTATTCCACAAAAAACTGATCAGGGGCATCCCAGTCTTCGTTGGAACCATCATCGTCTTCGGCGAATAACGCTTGAAAGCTCAAATTTGAGAAGTTGGCGATATCAATGCCGGTGAAAGACAACGTCTGAGTTGCGCTAGCACCCTCACCATCAATATCCTGGGCAGCAAAGTAAAAGCTGCCATCGCCTCCAGCAACGTTATAGGCAACAGTGTTGCTTCCATTAGTGCGAAAAAAGAAGTCTCTGTCACCATCTGAAAATTCTGGAATCGAGGTCGTGTAGCGAGTCCCATTTCCATCAGTTTCGAAGCTTTCAGCAAAAATAGTCGTTGGCATGATTAGGGGTTTTCCTGGCTTTCAAATACCTTCGATTTAGCTTTATATTGAGGCGGTTTAGATCGAGAACACTATAAATAGACTTAGGTTATAGATTTCAACAATCCAACAGTGGTTTTAGTCATCTGATGTGTGAGTGCACTGGCTATGGGACACTGATCTGTACTGGTTGCGATCGCAAATCATCTTCAGACAACTGCCATCATCGTGCCAGCGCTTGCTTGAGTAGACAGAAAACGCGTAACTGACATCACACCAGTCAAATTAGACAGCCATAGTTTCGCGCTCTAAGGCCTCGTCACCATCGTGCCCGCATATCACCTAAAGAATTATTTTTGACTTTCTTTAGGTTCTCATTGATTAATTCTGAGACAGTACATCTCAGTGTAATCCCTGAGCATGCCCCATACATCCTCTTTACACAAAAGGCTTCAAGTTCATACAAAGCTCACAAACCCAGACTTTAGGCCATCCCAGCCAGAATCAATTCTGGGTCAAGCGTAAAACCGTCGAAGTATTACCATTACGCTCGAACTTCCCTCGCAGAACAGGATGGCACCCGAAAACTTTTCAGGCTTTTCAGGGTAGGCCAATCCACCTGAGAAGAAAGTTCCCGGCAATATTTCACCGTGATTCTCAGATGTTCTTGATAAGAATTTGGGATTCACTAACTTGACTTCAATACACAATATCAAGCATTGAAAAACCGCAAAAATCTTTTGCTTTAGGCGTTGCCCCAAAGAGAGTCAAGCAGAAAAAACGTCGGCGATGATAGTCATCCTAATTTTTTCTCAAAAGCTATATCTAGAAATTAAGCTTTTGCGATCGCAGCCCACTGCCAGTCTATTCACCCTAAACGACCTTCTATCGACATCTCAAAAAGTCCGAAGGCTGCAATTGAAAAGATCAGGCTCAACTTGCCGCTTTTGCCCCGACAGCGTTGCCGTCAAATGACAAACACTCGATGCCAGACAATACCGGGCAACTCAATTTTCAGGGGAGAACCTTGCAAAAAGGCCATTTTTGAAGCTGGTTTTTCACCCTATCCATCAAATTGAAAAGGCTGATTATTGTAATTTTGAAGCAAAAATTGCTGCCGGGCTACTTCCCTCTGGCGAAGTAATATTACTGCCCAGCCAACGCTAACTCTGTGGCAACAGCAAGATTCCGCATTTTACGGTGGATGCCTAGCTTACCATTTCCACATAAAGATGCCTTGACAATGAGGCCATTTCCTTCTGTGTCACCATAGACTGCAAATAATGCGGCAAAAACACAATATTGAAGGTGTGGTAATATCTTGTTTGATTTTGTAACTTTTTCAAGCAACGAGTTGCCAGAATTCAAAACTTCAGGGATGAGAAGACGCAGGCTAACACATGAATCCATCTAACAACGGTTCGGATGCTCAGCTTCAGCGATCGCCGTCACAGCCTATCCGCGTAGGGGTTATCGGGGTCGGCAACATGGGGCAACACCACACACGCGTTTTGAGCCGTCTTAAGAATGTGGAGTTAGTGGGAGTCTCTGACGTCAACGTCGAACTCGGACTTGATACCGCTAGTAAATACCGAGTTCGTTTTTTTGAGGATTATCACACCCTCATTGAACACGTCGATGCCGTCTGTGTCGCGGTCCCGACTCGTTTACATCACACCGTTGGCATGATTTGTCTGCGGGCAGGTATCCACGTCTTGATTGAAAAGCCGATTGCGGCCAACATCGCAGAGGCGGAGTCGCTGGTCAATGCGGCGGCAGAGTCTAACTGCATTCTGCAGGTGGGGCATATCGAGCGGTTCAACCCAGCCTTTAAGGAGCTGCACAACGTTTTGCGGACTGAAGAAGTGCTTGCCCTCGAAGCGCGGCGTATGAGCCCCTACTCTGACCGGGCCAATGATGTGTCAGTCGTGCTAGATCTGATGATTCACGATATTGACTTGTTGCTAGAGCTAGCGGCCTCCCCCGTAGTGAAGCTGTCAGCAAGCGGCAGCCGCTCAGCGAACTCGGGCTACTTAGACTATGTGACCGCCACCTTAGGGTTTGCTAATGGAGTGGTCGCAACGCTGACGGCCAGCAAGGTGACTCACCGCAAGATTCGCACCATTGCCGCCCACTGTCGTGATTCTCTAACCGAAGCGGACTTTCTCAACAACGAAATTTTGATCAATCGCCAAACGACTGCGAACACCATGACCAATTATGGTCAAGTGCTTTATCGGCAAGACGGTCTGATCGAAAAGGTCTACACCAGCAATATTGAGCCGTTGCACGCTGAGCTAGAGCATTTTGTGAACTGCGTACGGGGTGGCGAAAAGCCATCGGTGGGCGGCGAGCAAGCGCTGAAAGCGCTACGTTTGGCCAGCCTGATTGAGCAAATGGCACTCGATGGCAAAGCCTGGTACGGCGAAGATCTGGCGGCATCGGGGATTGAATCGACCGCGATCGCGGTGTAAATACCCCCAGAGGTCCAACCATCGCTTAGTTCACTTGTGTGCCCGGTGGCTAAGCTGGCCCTGACAAAGCGTTCCGCAGATCTTTATGCCGATACGCTGAAACCAGGCCCAAGCCCTTCGGCTCCCCTACGTTGCCCAGATGGCATCGGCAGTCCGATCGTTGAGAATGGACATTAGTTCGCCACTTGAATGCGCTCAACCGCCGTGATTGCCTGCTCAACGACCGGCTCAGGGAGGGGAATGTAGCCCAATTCTTGGCTGTACTGCTGTCCTTCAGTGAGTCCCCATGACAAAACTTGCTTTAGAGCATCCGCCTTGATGGCGTCTGCGTAGTTTTCGTAGGCCAAAATCCAGCTATAGGTGACGATGGGATAAGCCGATTCGTCCGCAGGATCTGGAATAAACACTCGCAGGTCGGCTGGCATGGTGGCATCCAGTAGGGCAGCTGCGCCCGAAGCTGGCCCCGGTGTCATAAAACTGCCTGCTTGATTTTCAAGCGCCGCGATCGGCAAGCCCAGCCGCTGCGCATAGCTATATTCCACGTATCCGAGGGTGCCTTCGGCCTGCTGAATTTGTGCTGCGACCCCGGCATTCGCCTTGATGCCAATGCCCACTGGCCAAGCCACACTAAGGCCCGCGCCCACATCGGTCTGCCATTCTGGGCTGATGGCTGCCAGGTGTGATGTTATTGCCGCGGTGGTGCCACTACCGTCAGAGCGATGCACTAATGTGAGCGGCAAATCCGGTAGCGTTCGCTCAGGGTTGCTGGCTGCAATCAGCGGATCGTTCCACCGGGTGATTTTGCCCAAAAAGATATCGGCTAGTGCAGACCGACTGAGGTTGAGTGCCGTTGTCTCGCCTGGCAGATTGTAGGCGATCGCCACCAAGCCTGCTGTCATCGGCACGAGCACAACTCCCGATTCCACCTGAGCCATTTCAGCCTCGGTCATGGCCACATCACTCGCGCCAAAGTCCACCGTGTTAGAAATCACCTGTTGAATCCCGGCGGCGCTGCCCGTGGGCTGATAGTTGATGCTCAGATTGGGATCAACTTGCTGGCGATATTCGCTAAAGATGCGCTCGTAGATAAAGAGGGGAAAGCTTGCCCCGGTACCGTTGAGCACGAGGGGAGCGCTGGCCGGTGCTGAATTACTGGGCGCTGCCGGATCGGTTGCGACCGGCGTTGACGGCTGGCAGGCAATAATCACGGTGAAGAGGGCGATCGCCAACCCCAGCCATTTCAGCCGCTTGAACTGTTGCCCCATGTCGCTCTCCCGATGTTCATCGACCTCACGCCAGCCCAATTAGCGGCTGAGCAGTTTCATTCAGACCGTATCTTATAACGGCCTTACTGAAATGATGGTGATGCTCGTTGGGAGAATTGAGTTTAGCCAGTTTTGCGCCGCCCAAAAATAATCCCCCGGAGAGCGCCGTAGCACTTTCCGAGGGAGGGTTCAAATAGTGAGTTACTCATATGTCCACAGCATAGGCGCTCATTTGGGACTTTGGGTAAACCTTACGCTAACT
>CALCPB010000267.1 GCA_937897665.1 uncultured Halomicronema sp.
ATAGGAATCAGTCTCATAATATACAGGGTATTCGCTGGCAAAATAGATTTTCCTAGAGAATTTGGGCGGGACTCAACCAGAGCGAAAGTTAGGGCCATCACCGGGGCAACAGCTCTCCTTTGCTGGCCTGTGTCGGGGTTGCTCAACCCTAAATTCAAAGCTTCCAGAATGATTTGCCTTAGTATCACTGGCCGAGAGCGGCAAAATTATCCGCTGATTCAGTCCTGTTAATTTAGCTAACTTGTTTGAACGGGGTGCAGTTTATGGCTAATGATAGTGTTTTTTACCAAGAAGCTTACTAATTCTCGGAGTCGCCATTGGCGTTGGCTATTGGGCGTGGTTCTCACCTGTTCCGGGTGTGCGGCCTGCTCACAGGTAGAAACCGCCCCCGAAGTCGTCGCCCCGCCAGCACCACCGGCAAATGTGGCGGTGGCCAATCGCGTCGTCGCTCTAGGAAGGTTGGTGCCCAAAGGCGAAGTGATTCAGCTGTCGGTACCCAATGCGGAAGACAGTCGGGTCAACCAGATCTTGGTGACTGAAGGTGACTTTGTGGAAGCGGGGCAGGTAATTGCCATTTTGCAGGGCTATGAACGCCGCCAGCGCGATTTAGAAGAGGCGGAAAAAACGGTGGGCGTTTACCAGGCAAAACTGGAGCAGATGCGCGCTGGGAATGCCAAGACGGCGGAAATTGCCGCTCAGCGAGAAGCGATTGAGGCGCTTGAAGTCCAGCAGCGCCATGAAATCGAGGAACGGGAAGCGGCGATCGCCCGATCTGAGGCGGCCCTGAGCCAGGCGGAAGTCACCTATCAGCGGAATCAAGACCTGGTCGCGGCTGGAGCCATCAGCCAGCAAGTGCTCGATGAGTCTCAAGAAGCGCTGGATGTCGCCCGCGCCACGTTAGCTGAGCGGCAGGCGCAGCTCCGGAACAGCCAGCAAACCCGCACCGAGCAGATTGAACGGGAACGCGCCACCCTCGCCACCTTGCAAGAGGTGCGTCCGGTGGATGTGCAGGTGGCCCAAGCCGAGCTAGAGCGGGCGCAGATTACCGTTGAGCAGCGACGGGCTGATTTAGCCGACACCCAGGTGCGGGTGCCGGTGGCGGGGCAGATTTTGCGCCTTAATACCCGCGTCGGTGAACGGGTCAACACCGAGGAGGGCATTGCTGAGCTGGGGCAAACCAGCGAAATGCAGGCGATCGCTGAAGTCTATGAAACCGATATTCTCAAAGTCAAGGTGGGGCAACCGGCGACCATCACCAGTGAATACGGTGGCTTTACGGGTATCCTCCGGGGGCAAGTCGAACATGTCGGTCTGCAAATTGGCACACGCAGCCTGGCGGACGGCTCGACCAATCCCACCACCGACGAAAACCAACGAGTAGTTGAAGTTCACATCCGTGTTCATCCTGAGGATAGCCCCCAGGTCGCTAGCCTGACGAACATGCAGGTGCGGATTGAGATCAATACCCACGCCCCGGAAACGCCATGAAGCGGTTTAAAGGGCGGCGATCGCTGCGGATTTGGTGGCAGACCTATAAGCCTTTAGGGTGGGCGCAGCTGAGCCATCGCAAAATTCGGCTGCTGGTGGCCATCATTGGCGTGGCGTTTGCCAATATTTTGATCTTTACCCAGTTGGGGCTGCGGGCCATGCTGTTTGATGGGGTCACCCTGGTGCCCGATCATCTGCAAGGCGATCTATTTCTCGTTTCGGCCTATGCCCCCAATATTGATCTAGGCACGTTTCCCAAAATCTATCTCTACCAGGCCGATGCCGTAGAGGGCGTGGCGATCGCCAGCCCGCTCTACATTGAGTTTGCCGATTGGGTCAACCCTCAGGAGCTGACGCCCGAGGCAATCGCGGCCCTGGACGAAGCCGCCCCCGAGTCCACCTTTCAGCTGTTTCCCAATTCGGTCAAAATCTTAGCCTTCAACCCGACTCAGCCGGTGTTGTCGATCCCCGAGGTGGATCAACAGATTGACCGCATTTCGACTCCGGGCACCGTGCTCTACGATCGCCTCGGTCAAGAAAAATTTGGCCCCGTTGCCAGCCTATTTGAGCAACATGGCCACGTCACCACCCTGATGGATAACCAGCGCGTATCCGTCACGGGGCTGTTTAGTCTGGGCAGCACTCTGTTTGATAACGGTCACCTGGTCATGAGCGATTGGACTTATACGCAGTGGTTTGGCGTCGAGAGTTTAGAAAATGTCAGCGTCGGCGTGTTGACCTTAGAGGCGGGGGCCGATCGAGCCACGGTGCGGCAAACCCTCGCAGCAACCTTGCCCAACTCGATCAATATCCTGACGCAATCAGAACTAGCTGCCGCTGAGCAAGCGTTCCGCGCCTCTCTACCCAACGGCAAGATTCTCAACTTTGGGGCCATGATGGGCTTTATCGTAGGCATCGTCATCGTTTACCAAGTGCTGTATACCGACATCAGCGACCACCTGCCCGAATACGCCACCCTCAAGGCGATGGGATACAGCGATCACCGTTTACTCTGGGGCGTCCTGCAAGAGGCGATCGTCCTGGCTGTGATGGGGTTCATCCCTGGTTACCTGGCCTCCTACGGCGTCTACCATCTGCTGACGCTCTTGACCCGCATTCCCCTGGTGATGAAAACCCAGGTCGCCATCACGGTGTTTCTCTTGACGCTGGTGATGTGTGGCCTATCGGGGGCGATCGCCATGAATAAGCTGCGCTCCGCCGACCCCGCCGACGTGTTTTAGAGCAAAGGCTACACCACAGCCTTTTGATTAAGGTCTTTTGCTATGGGCTAGAAGTCCGACTCGTCAGGAAAGAAAACCGCCTCAACGGGCAACTCAAACAGACGAGCAATTTTAAATGCTAGCAAGAGACTGGGGTCATATTTGCCCGTCTCAATGGCATTAATCGTTTGTCGCGACACCTCTAGCCGCTCGGCCAGGTCTGCTTGTGACCACTCCCGTTCAGCTCGCAGCACGCGCAGTTTACTTTTCATCGATATCGGCGGGATGACCAGGTCACACCAACGAGCCACATCGCCCCCATCAGCGGCCACACATACAGCCAGCTGACTTGAGGAAACCCAGCGACTTGTAACCAACCGTAGGTAAAGCTGACCACTGCGGTCCCTGCAAAGGCAAAGCCGAGTGCCTCAATGTGAAATTGGCGATGAAATTCGTCCACCCGTCTCAGCAGCCGCACCACCACAATGGGCACATAACAGGACGGGACAACTGGCAACAGCGCTATCGGCACTCGTAATGCGCTATCGGGGTACTGATTCAATAAGGACAGGGCAATGAATACCGCGATCGTATACATCGCCATCGTCATCGCGAGTTCAATCACATACTTACGATAAGGAGCATACATAG
>CALCPB010000268.1 GCA_937897665.1 uncultured Halomicronema sp.
GATCAACAAAGTCAGTCG
The DNA here is from genome assembly GCA_937897665.1 of uncultured Halomicronema sp. Taxonomy (GTDB): domain Bacteria; phylum Cyanobacteriota; class Cyanobacteriia; order Phormidesmidales; family Phormidesmidaceae; genus Halomicronema. The sequence goes on from CALCPB010000268.1 coordinate 19, forward strand.
TCAGTGGGTCAGGGTAGTTCGTGGGCTGGCCTAAAACGTCAACGAATCGAGCATCAATCGGACGTGAATTAACCTGCAGAGTAGAAAGTTCTTGCTCATTCATGAACATCATGGGGAAAATTTCAAAGCTGCCAAGCAGGTTGGTCAAGACGAGCGGATGCCGGTTTGACTGAAGCTGTTTGACAGCAGTTTTTAGCTGCAGCTTGCAGTCATCGCGGCGGCTCTCAGGCATCAGGCGCGGGTTAGCAAAGGTGTTTTCGACGCCTTCAACCCCCCCAAAGCGGGCGCCGAGGGCCAGAAAGCGAAAGTTTGAGCGAATGCCAGAGCTCAGCCCCAAGTCCTCAGCGATCGCGCTTTGGGCCACAAGCACTAACTGGCCGCGCCCCACGACGGCCAGCGACGTGATGAGGCTCTTAAACTCAGCGGCGACGGCTCGCGTAGCCGGGTTGCTGGCCAAGGTGGTGTGGATGCTCAACCACTCCTCAATGATGAGCAAAATGCGACAGGTCCGATCGCTGGTGCCGTTGGCATAGTCTTGTGCCTCATCCACGATGGCTTGGAGCAATCGACAGAGTTGCTTCGCTTCATCCAGTGACGGCCTAAAGCTGACGCGAATGATGTTGTCAGCCTGCAGCCCTGGATACTGACCGCCTTTGGGCTCAATGGCGAGCACCATCAGGTCTTGTTGACGGCCTAGCAGGTTGAGCAAAAACAGCAGCACTGACGACTTGCCGGTGTCGGTGGGGGAGAGCAGCGCCAGGTGCGATCGCCAGTTTTGAGCGACGGCACTGAGGTATTTACCCGCGTCCGATAGTGGCACCTCGATGTCAGCGACCTCAGTCGGTGTCTCGGTGCGCATCATGTCGGTGTGGGCGAGTTGGGTGAACGCCTCATCACTAACCGCCTCATAGTCCTCGACGCGGCGGCGCGTCATCTCCAGCTTTTCAGTCAGGCTTTCGCCGTAGGTCACCAGCACATAGGTGCCGATGATCGCGAGATAGGTCAGCTCGGGCGAGCACAGCGCAGAGCTGATGACGCTGGCCACGACGATCGCGGCCAACACCACGCCCTGTTGCTGCTGATAGCTGCGGCGAAACTGGAACGCCTGGTAAGCTCCCGCCTTTTCGTAGTTTCTAGACAGTTCCATGGCACAGCCCATCGTAGAGGTGGGCATAGGTCAAGGCCGTGGCGGTGACGGCGATGACCACACGGACAGATAAATCGAACTTGGGTGCACCATTCATCCAGAGATAGCCGCCCATGATGCATTCCCACAGCAGATACGCGCCAATGGTCATGAACAAGGCACCGGGCGCAATCACCCGGTATTGCTCAAACAGGAAGGGGAGGCCGAGCAGCACGGCGCGGGGGTAGTAGGTGCGGGCGACAGAGATGGCGATCGCCACTGCACCATAGGGAAAGGTGACTTGCTGGCGGGTAATCCAGGTGCGTTCGGCGAGTCGGTCAATGCGGTTGCCCGTGCGGCGTGAGCTACGGCCTAAGCCAGTTTGTAGCGTGGCCACGTTGGGATTCTCAGAGGAGGCCATAATTAATCTGTCTCTTTAAACGGGGACACCCCACCGGAGCGCGTGCAAGCAATTCCGGTGGGGCTAAACATTGAGAGTGGTTAAGCGGCGGCGATACCCACAGCTTCGATCAGATCATTGCCTTCCAGTTCGATATAGGCGGTGAGCAGTAGACCCGCTTCATCTAGCAGGTCAATGGCCTGAGAAATCTCCTGCTCTGCGATAGGCAGAGTGTTGTAGAGACCCTGTTTCATCGTGCTTAGCTGCTGTCGGTAAGCCGCTGCGAGCATCACTTGATGAACGTTGCGTTTGATCTCGTTGGTTTGGGCGTTGTCGATCTCGGTTGTAGGTAACGTGGTCATGGGTTAAGCCAATTAACAACAAATGGCCCCGGTGCGGAGAGGTAACCTCTGCACCGGGGCTTTTAATTGGGGGCCAAATCGCCCCCGGACTCAGCAGTGATCGTCTCGGAATCTTTGAACTCTTCCGGGAAAAAATCACGAGCTAAATCTTCAGCAGAACACTTGAGAGCCCTACAAAGTAGCCAAAATTGCAGGGGGGTCAAAGCGGGGATGTACGCCCCTGACTCCCACCCTTGAATAGTCCGAACAGCAACACGCGCCATATTTGCGAGTTGCTGTTGAGTAAGGCCTGCAGCTTTCCGTCTTTCCACGAAGCTAGATCTCTTTAAACTCATTGCACGCATCCGTTGCGCGCAACAGTTGCGTGTTACCCTTACGATAGCACGCAACTGTTGCGCGTGTACATCTGCCCCGGAGATTGGTGTCCTACTTCCGGCTCCGGGGACACCCCATTGTCTCAATGAGTGCCATTTAGTGCGTTAGGGGCACTACAGACAGCAAAAAACGGTGGCGATCGCCTCCGGTTTCCTTATCCTTCATTCACCTACACAGTTATGGAAGACATTCGCGATATTGCCGCTAATGCGGCCCCCAAAGACCCGTTCTCAGCATTGGGCCTACACCATTGGCACCTAGACCCACAG
>CALCPB010000269.1 GCA_937897665.1 uncultured Halomicronema sp.
GGCGTCGTTGCCTGTGGGGGCTTAGCGGGCCTGACCTGCTCGGCCACCCCACCGCCTGCCGAGGTCGACGTGGCCCCCGACGGCGCGCCCGCCGAGGCCGAAAAATCTCCCCTCACTCTGGCGTTTGAAGCCGCCGCTACTGCCGCCCAGCAAGCCCAATCGGCCACGACCGCTGCAGAATGGAGTGCCGTGGCGACGGCCTGGTCGGAGGCGATTCAAGCTTTACAGGCCGTCCCACCGGATAGCCCACAGTGGCTGTTTGCCCAGCGCAAGACCCGTGAATATTTGATCAACCAGGAGATTGCCCTGTCGCGTGTTGAAACTGCCGGAGCGCAGCGGGTCTTTCCGCCCTTGGGCAACGCCGTGCTGGATGAGCAGTTAGCGGTGTATCTGTCCTATGTCGCGACCTTCGGCAAGCCTGATGTGTTGGTGATTGGCAGTTCGCGAGCGCTGCAGGGCGTTAACCCCCAGACCTTGCAACAGCGGTTGTCAGCCCAGGGGATAGACTCGCTCAAGGTCTACACGTTTGCTGTCAATGGGGCGACGGCCCAGGTGATGAGCTTTGTCTTACGGCGATTGCTCACGCCCGAGCAGATGCCGCGCATGATTGTGTGGGCCGGTGGCGCGCGATCGTTTAACAGCGGGCGGGTCGATCGCACTTTTACCCGCAGTTTGGACTCACCGGGTTATGAGGCGTTAGAAGCGGGCGATCGCCCCGATATTGGCTGGCTCGATGGCGAAGCCGTGGTGGATGACGCGCCTGCCGATTTAGCCATTGCGACCGCCATTAACGGCTATGGCTTCTTAGAGGTGAGTGACGTTTTTGATCCGGCGATTTACTATCAAAATTTTCCTCGTGTAGCGGGGCGGTACGACTCTTCTTACCAAGCCTTCAACCTCGACGGCGTGCAGACTGTCTCCTTTCGGGCGATCGCCACATTTACTCAGGGCAATGACATTCCCCTGGTGTTCGTCAACCTACCCCTTAGCACTGACTATTTAGATGACACGCGACTGTTTTACGAGCAGGCATTTCAGCAATATTTAGCGACTGAGGCTGAGCAGGGTGGTTTTGTCGTGGTTGATTTGCTGCAGGCATGGCCCGACCTGAATAATATTTTTGCTGACCCCAGCCATCTCAACCAGGTCGGCGCGGCTCAGGTGGCCATCAAACTAGCGGAAGATCCCACAGTACCCTGGCATATTTTTGATGATGAGGCGACAAGTGAGGCGTCTAATCGACCGACAGTAGAGGCAGATGAGCCCGGAGAGTCTGTCCCAGCAGCTGAGGAGAGCGATGATGACGCTCAAAACGACGGCACTGCTGAGTGAAGCCAATCCTTCGATCTGTGGCTGACTGGATACCGAGCTGAACTCAATTCTCCCAACTGCGCGCCTGACCGGTGGGGCCAGGGGGCTGAGCCAGGCATTCATTTTTCTAACCGAATAGCGAACCACTGCATCGTTTGACCAGGCTGTAGTTCAAAATCACAGGCGGTGTTAATCAGTGACTTCGCCTGGGCTTCAACAGTGGGGAGTTTGGCCAGGTCACGGGGCAGGTCAGACTGGCGATCGCCCAAAATCGTTTCTAGCCGCTGCTGCAGTTCTGCCGCAGTCAAAATCTCCTCATCGGCTCCCGGCATCAGCTACACAAAGTGGGCTTCTTCATACATCTACGTGCGATCGGGCATGGGGCGATTCTCCACGAAGTGAGCAGTCGATAGGGTTTTCCATAAGCGTACCTGGTTGACCTGCCCTTGAGTGGCTGCACGCTTCAGACGCCCGATAGTATGGTGCTGTTGAGCCATGGTTTTGATCAAGATTACCTGAGGGCAAACCGAGTGATCGCTGCCCCGACAGCATTTCCTTTCGCCCCCATGCAACAGCTCTGAGTGGCTCTAGTGCTCAGGCCAGCCAGCATCGCGCTCGGCCGATCCGGCAGCGTCTGTGAGCGAGAGACCGACTGCAGCCTCAGCGAGGGTGACCTGGCAAGGCATGATGTCAGTGGTTTGTCGTGCAGTGGGAAGTGATTATGACCGTCATACTGGTGGGGGCGTTTATCGTTTCGGGGTTGTTTGCCGGGGTGCTCGCCGGCTTTTTGGGCATTGGCGGCGGCACGGTGCTAGTGCCGATTTTGATTACGCTTGGCTATGCCCCCATTCAAGCGGTGGCCACCAGCAGCCTGGCGATTATTATCACGTCACTGTCTGGCAGTTTTCAAAACTGGCGCATGGGGTATCTCGACTTTAAGCGCGTGGCGCTGTTGGGGTTGCCCGCCATGATCACGGCGCAGTTAGGGGTGCTGACTGCGAGTCGGCTGCCCGAGTCGCTGTTGCTAATTGCCTTTGCCACTCTGCTGGCGCTCAATATCTATCTGGTGGGGGTGCGCAAGCGACTGGCGCAGCAGCCCAACAGCGACGGGACACCAGCCACTCGTATGAATCCGGTCGGGGCGCGATTGCTCACGGGCGGCGTGGCAGGCTTTTTGGCCGGTCTACTGGGCATTGGTGGTGGGGTGATTATGGTGCCCCTGCAAATGCTGCTGCTGGGGGAAACCATTAAACGGGCCATTCAAACCAGCTTGGGGGTGATTGTGCTGACCGCGATCGCCTCTACTATCGGGCATGCAATTCAGGGCAATGTGGTGTGGGTCGGCGGCATTATCTTGGGCTTGGGCGGTCTGCTGGGGGCTCAGCTCAGCACCCGAGCCCTGCCCAAACTGCCCGATCGCGTCGTTTCCCTACTATTTCGTGCCTTGCTGGCGATCCTGATTGTCTATACGCTGTGGCAAGCCTGGCAGCAAAGCGCCGCGTCGTAACACCGACGTTCTGAAACAAAGCGATAAAGCGGGCTCCCCTGCCCCTCAGCTCCCCTTGGCGATCGCTGCGCATAGGTGCCGCAAATTAGCGATTGAGGGCCTTGTGGATCGCCTGCAGCAAATCTTCAACCGCGTAGGGTTTCGGCAAAAAGGCATGAATCGTGAGGTCAGCCTGGTTAGACAACTCATTGACCGACACGACACCGCTGGTCATCACCGCTTTGAGCTGCGGATTGATCTGCTGTAGGGTTTTGAGGGCTGTCGCCCCTGACATGCGCGGCATCCGCATATCCATCAGCACGCCGTCAATATCGGCCGATCGCGCCTCATACACCGCGATCGCTTCCACCCCATCGGCGGCGGTGAGCACCCGGTAATTATGGCTTTCTAGCAGGGCTCGGGTGACGTAGCGAATTTGGGGTTCATCGTCTACCACCAAAATGAGTTGCCCTGACCCGAGGGGTAATTCCTGCTCGCTGTTGGGTGAGGGCGATTTGATCGCCGCCGCCGGTAGCGCAATCGTAAAGCGCGTGCCCTGATCAACCTGGCTGTTGACTTGCAGTAGTCCCTGGTGACTTTTAACGATGCTGGCCACGGTCGAGAGTCCGAGACCCGTACCGGCACCGGGGTCTTTGGTGGTAAAAAACGGGTCAAAAACTTTGTCGATCAAGTCAGGCGGCATGCCGGTACCAGTATCAGTCACGTCAATCACCACGTAGGAGGAGCTGTCGTGGGCGGGCGAAGACTCCGCGCCATCCGCATCGAGATAGGCATTGCGGGCCGAGAGTGATAGTTCCCCACCGGCAGGCATGGCGTCTCTGGCGTTCACACACAAATTCATCAACACCTGGTACAGATGGGTGGCGTCACCCATGAGCATCCATAAATCTGGCGGCAGGTGGACTTGAATCGAGATCGCGGGCGGAAAGGTTTTGCTCACAAATCGCTTAATTTCAGTGAGTAAATAGCCGATATTTAAGGCCGTGAAGTCGCTTGTGGCTCCCTGAGCGAAGGCCAAAATTTGCTTCGATAGGGCCGCCCCGCGATGGGCCGAGTTGCCGAGGATATCGATCAGCTCCGCCGTGGTTGGATCATCCTTGGGTAGCTTGTAGGGCAAAATCTGAGTGATGCCCAAAATTGGGGTCAAAATATTGTTGAGATCATGGGCAATGCCGCTGGCTAACGTACCCAGACTTTCGAGTCGCTGGGCTCGCAACAGCTGAGCTTCTAACTGCTTGCGTTCAGTGATGTCAGTGTCAACCGACAAGACTGCTGCCGGCTGCCCGGCGGAGTTGCGCACCAGGGTCCAACGGCTCTCGATGGTGCGCACCTTGTTCGCCTTGGTGTATTTTTGCAGCTCACCGTGCCATTCCCCGTGGTTGAGCACCGTCTGCCAGGCGAACTCCAGCTGATGAAAAGGTTCTGAGTTGAGCAGTGTATCGACATTGCGACCCAGAACTTCGGCCGATCACCAACCGTAGATCTGATC
>CALCPB010000270.1 GCA_937897665.1 uncultured Halomicronema sp.
GAGTAAGACCAGGGTAGCCCATTTCAGCTACCAAACCTTTATGATGCAATTTTCAAATAACACTGGCTACTGTCCATGTGCCACCAAATTTATTCATGATGTGTTCATTAGGTCTGCCAGGGCCCAACGTTCCATATACAAATAATTTTTGAATCATGGCAATACGCTTCCTGATTAATCACGAGGTCTAATTCACAATTAAGTGGATCGCTGAATTTTTTTTGAACAAAGATAATTAATCAGCCCAATCATACCGTCTACCTACTCACAGATCACGCTCTAGCACAGCAGCGGTCAATTACCTTGCCAGAACATATCACCGTTTCACCAAAGATTTACTCTATGGGAAACATATAAATTTATCTGCCTTGATGCTTTCTCTATACTGTGAAGTAAGAGTGGGTCAAATCACGATGATATAAAGCTCCTGTCCAGTTGAGGGAAGACGAGATTTTCTTTTCTCAGATTCTTTAAAACTTATTCCCAAAGTCTAGACATCTCAGATCCGTCACCCAACGGTCATGAAGTCAACTCATTCACAGTATTGACCCACGCGATGTTAATATCGAAAACTTTTCAATACATTTGCGGATTTTCTGTCACTAGAATTGAAGAGACTCAGGGAAGGTTCGCGTTACATCATTGCCCTTGCGTTATGCCCCCTCAAACATCATGCTATCAAGTCACTATTTTCCGTTTCCCAAAGTCAGCGTTATTGAAGTCGCTGTCGCTGACTTTGGCAATTTTCAGCTTGTGGTGCCGACCCGTAATCAGTCTCAAACGCACACTATTGGGTTAGCGCTTACCGTCCCCCAACGCAACTATAGCCGCGAAGGGTGGATGGTTTGTTGCGACAAAGTCGTAGGCGCTCTGACCCAGTTGGAAATCGGCACAATTGCCCCCGAGGGCAGCCCATTTAAGCCGATCAAGCGGTTAGGGCCAGCAGTGCCGATCGCCTTTGAAACTCGCAGTCATCGTCCTTTACCAGCACTCCTCGCAGACAACGCTAGCTTTGCTTGTCGGCTAAAAGACGAAACAGCCCCCTATTGCTCGGTATTTCGCAACACGTTGCCCAGATTTGTGCGGCGCTACACCCTCAAGAGTCAGCATCCGCATCAGATTCAGCGCGTCGTCCAGCAATTACTGCGGGAAGAAACCCAATTCGTCCAGCAGAATCGAGAGCATCTGAAGCATGTGCCGTTTTATCGCGAGCAGTTTGATCTATAGCAGCATCTCCTATGGCAAGAGAACATCCCAACCAAATGGAGCGTTTGGCAGTCAGACCCGACAGGTTTACCCAACTACCCTTGTCTTACCCCCAAGGGACTTAATCCAAGGGCAGCTGGCGCGATCTACAGGCGAACTGATGGCGGCTGAGCGATCGCACCGGCCCCTTACACAGACACGTTAGCCCCAAGCAGGATATGATTCAGCATTCGACCGATCCGGTAATGTGGCTGCGAGCGTGAAGTCAACCGGCACTTAACCGTATCCACCTTATGGCAGCTCATTCTGAGTAGGTATCACCCTATGATCGAGCCCAGCCAGAGTGCCGTCATGAGCATTGCCGTATGACCTGGATTCCACTGATGATCAGCCTTGGCGCTGTCGTCGGGGCGTTGAGTCGCTACTATGTCACCTTATTTTGGATTGCACAACGCGGTCAACGGTTTCCCTATGGAACGCTTTTTGTGAATTTAACGGGTTCCTTACTGATTGGCTTTCTGTCAATCATGGCAACTAAAATCACTCTTCCTATTGCCACACAAAAGCTGATTGTGGTTGGCTTCTTAGGGTCATACACTACTTTTTCTTCTTACACGTTAGATGCTGCCAATTTATTTCGCAGCCGTCAGATTTTACCGGGCTTACTTTACTGGCTGGGCAGCCCTATTTTAGGATTAGTCTGTGTCAAGCTTGGCATTTGGATAGCGCAGAATTTAGGATGAGCTCTATTCATCCACCTGATTGATAGGCTGAATGGTTTTTGCCAGCGAAACGCCAAAACCAAAGCTAAGCAATCCCAGCAGTGGGCTGCTAAACCAGTACAACAAACCGATTTGTGGGGTTTTGCAGTCTACCAATAACTGTTCGGTTTCAAGTTCATAAGATGAAAACGTCGTATAAGCCCCTAAAAATCCAGTTGTGATCAGGAGCATCAGATCCGGCTTCAAAGACAACCGTCTGACCATCAGTGTGGTAATCAAACCCATAAAAAAACAGCCGCTGATATTCACAAACAATGTTCCCATCGGGAAGTTCAGAGGGGTCGGCAGTATGAGCCATTGCCCAAGATAATACCGAGACAATGCGCCCGCGATCGCACCTAAGCCAATGATTATCGGGGTACGAATATTGGGATTTTCTTACATTTCAAATAACCACCCACTGAGAAACACTATGCTGATTCGGACAGCTCGACTCAACGACATCGAAACGCTCTTTGACATTCGCACTAGCGTGACCGAAAACTATCAGTCTCGTGAAGAAATCGCCGCCCTTGGCATTACCCCCGCCTCCGTCGCCGCTATGCTAGCGACGGACTGCCAAGCTTGGCTCGCTGAGATTGACGATCACCCGGTGGGATTTGCGATCGCCAACGCGACGGCAGCCACTATTTTGGGTCTCTTCGTTCTGCCCAGCTCTGAGGGTCAGGGAGCCGGTCGCGCTTTGATGCAGGCGGCTGAGGCCTGGTTATGGTCCCACCACCTTGAGGAAATTTGGCTCGTGACCGGCAACGACCCCCATCTGAGAGCCTACGGCTTTTATCAGCATCTGGGCTGGATTCCCGTCGGTGTGGTGCCCGAGGGCGACTACGAGGGAGAAATGAAGTTCATCAAGCGCTGCCCCGGTACTTTGGAAGCGTTGAAATTCCAAGAAGTAGCAGAGCCGAACCCAACCTTCACACCTATCGCTGATTTCGACTCCACTTAATCAGCTGGATATTTCCCGGATAAGACGTCGAGGGTCGTAAGCCTGACGGCTGGCTCAGCCTACGCGAAGCATCTCTGTGAGGAAACAACCCGTCTGCACAATAAAGCGCCTACCTATCTAGCGCAACTCTGTGAATCGCACTGCCTTTAATCCACACAACGACTGACCCAAGTGTTGGATATTGACAGAGCCCTGAAAATTATCATTAAGTGGGCGGCTAAGAGTATTCCTTTGATCAGCCCCTAATGACGTACCCGCATCCCTTATGAGGATTTTGTCATGCCCCCCCATGCTGCAGCGTCGATTGTCGAGGTAGAAGAACGGCTCCGGCAAGCCATGTTGACCTCTGATGTGGCCGAGCTAGATGCTCTGATTGCGCCAGAACTCCTATTCACCAGCTACCTGGGTCAACTGATTACCAAACAACAAGACCTAGAGATGCACCGTTCTCAAATGCTGAAGCTAACAGAGTTAATCCCCTCTGCTCCGCACATTCAGCTCCACGATCGCTTTGCGGTGGTTTCAGTGCAAATGCACCTGGTAGGAAGTTATGACGGCACACCGATTGATCAGCACATCCGCTTTACTCGAGTGTGGGCTGTCTCGTCTGCCGGGGTTTGGCAAATCGTCGCCGGTCATGCCAGCGTAGTCGCGGCCTAGCGATCGCTAGGGAGATGAGCCCGCGTCGCCCACGAAACCGAGCAATTCGCTATGGAAGTCAGTTTTGCAGTTGCCGCTCTGTTGTTTGCCGTCGCGGCGATCGCCGGCTGCGTGGATACCCTTGCGGGGGGTGGCGGTCTGATCGCACTGCCGGCCATGCTGATGGTCGGCGTGCCCCCGGCAGCAGCGATCGCGACCAACAAGCTCCAGGGCAGCGGCGGCACTTTAACGGCAGCTCTCTACTTTCTACGGCAGGGCACGATTCGTCTGCGGCCTAACCGCTGGGCAATGCTGATGACGTTTATCGGCTCGGTCGTTGGCGGGTGGCTCGTCCTCAAGCTAAATGCGACGACTCTGGCCCAAATCATTCCCTTTTTGCTAATGGGTCTGGGCGGCTATTTTGCCCTGTCGCCTAAGCTGGGAACCGTGGATAGCCAGCAACGTCTGAGCTACAGCAAGTTCTCAGCGGGGGTGGCTCCCCTACTGGGATTTTATGATGGGTTCTTTGGGCCTGGCACGGGCATGTTTATGGCGCTAGCCTTTGTCAGCCTCTGTGGCTACAACCTCACCAAGGCGACCGCTCACACCAAGCTGCTCAACTGCACCAGCAATGTAGCAGCACTGCTCTATTTTTTGCTGTTTGGGCAGATTTACTGGCTCGTCGGCCTAACAATGCTCTGCGGCCAGTTTTTAGGCTCGTATGTGGGCGCCAAACTGGTCGTGGCCCGAGGAGCTACCCTCATTCGCCCAATCATCACCCTGGTCTGCTTTGTAATGGCCATCAAGCTTTTGTGGGATGCCAACTAAGCGCCACGACTGAACTCAGCGATCACCCAACTTTGCATCGCTTGGATTTACGGAATGGCGATCGCACCGTGCCGATGGCCATCATGATCCCTCAAAGTCAGGCTCACCCCACCTTGATATTTTTGCTAATCGGTTCCCGCTTCCAATAAAAATCCCACAAGTTCTTCTAAGACGATTTTTGGTGCCTCCAGCTGTGGCAGATGACCCACGTCTGCCAAAGGCTTAAATGAGGCGTGGTGAATGAGCCTATGCAGCGCTTCTCCTCGTTCTAGAGGCATCCAAGGATCCTCTCTACCCCAAATGATTTTCACCGGACAACGCACGTCTCCAAACGACGGCTCAATTTCCGCCGTATATTTCTCATCGGCCTGCGCAAACTGCTGATTGAAGCTCCTGTGCCCCTCTTGCGAAAGCCAAGGCTCAACCAAGCGTTCAAGATCGGCGC
>CALCPB010000271.1 GCA_937897665.1 uncultured Halomicronema sp.
CCGTACATTAACCTCTCCTTGAGAAGGAGAGGTGCCGCAGGCGGTGAGGTTTATTCGCTCAAGCGTAGTCTGGAATCCTTGAATGACATAGCTTTGACCGACTTCTGTCTAATGGATAGTTCTGGGGAGGGGTGCCAAAGGCGGGGTGGGTATCGATCATCCTGCTGAAAGTGGTGCAACCCGCCCCCTGAGCCTTTCCCCAGAGAGGAAAGAAACGGGGTTTGGCTTAACCCACACTGGTGTTCAATACACTCATCGCTCTCCGGGGAATTTTTTGTCTGGTGAAGCGATGCCGAGAGCTGACTCACTGTGAGGATCAAAGAGGTGGATTTTCTCGGGATCGATCGCCAGCCATAGCTGTTCCTCGATCGCAAACGGGCGAGCTGGGGTGACCCGTACCTGCAGCAGGTCTTGGTCAAATTGCACGGCAAGATAGGTTTCGCTGCCGAGGGCTTCTACCCGGCGGACGGTCACAGGCAAATTCTCAGGAGCGGGAGTACTCAGGCTGAAATGTTCCGGTCGAACCCCCAGCATCACGGGCTGACCGTCGTAGGACTTCATCGTTTGCGCCCAGGCGGCGGGCAGCGTCAGGTGAAACTGGGCATGGCTCAGACGCAGCGGCGCACTCACCTGCACCGACAAAAAGTTCATCGGCGGCGAACCAATGAAGGCGGCCACAAAGCGATTGGCGGGATGTCGATACAGCTCTAACGGCGTGGCGACCTGTTGAATTTGGCCCTGGTTCATCACGGCAATGCGATCGCCCATGGTCATCGCTTCAATCTGATCGTGGGTCACATAGATGGTGGTGATCCCCAGCTGATGCTGCAGATTGACGATTTGAGCGCGGGTTTCGGTGCGCAGCTTGGCGTCCAGGTTCGACTGCGGCTCATCCATTAAAAAGACTTGGGGATTGCGGGCGATCGCCCGACCCAGCGCCACGCGCTGCTTTTGCCCGCCGGAAAGCTGGCGCGGCAGCCGGTTGAGGAGCGCGTCGATTTGCAGCATTTGCGCCACTGTTCTGACCCGCTGATCGATCATTCGGTCGGCGGGTGAGAGATAGCGCAGTCCTTTCGGTAAGCGGCGCGTGGCTCCCGACAGCAGGGTTTGCCACGGTGATCGCTGGGCTAGGGCCGCCTGCAGTTGGTGATTTGCTTCATCGGCAGCGGAGAGGGGGGCGGTCTGTCCCAAGGAGTCCTTTAACCCCGAGTTTGTTGACTCGGACGCATCTTTTGACGCAGCAGTTGAGGACGCTAAAAATTCCGCGCTCGCGCCCATGCGCCGCAGGCCAAATGCCAGGTTGTCGTAAACGGTGAGATGGGGATACAGCGCATAGCTTTGAAACACCATGGCAATATCGCGCTGCTTGGGCGGCAAGGTATTGACCTGCTGCTGACCCACCCAAATGTTCCCGGCGGTAATCTCTTCTAGCCCTGAGATCAAGCGCAGCAGCGTACTTTTGCCGCAGCCTGAGGGGCCGACCAGCACCATGAATTCGCCATCGGTAATGGTCAGATCAATCCGCCGCAGCACAGTCGTTTCGGTTGATGCCTCTGCATCCGCATCCTGAGACGCTGGGCCGCCCGCACCGGCGAAGGTTTTATACAAATTTTCTAGAACAACCTGCGCCACAGCTGGGTTTCTACTCCTCAGAATCATCCTCGGCACTGCTGCCGCTGGATTCATTATCAACCAAGGTGGTCAGCGTCACGGTGGCGATTCTTTCACCTTTGGCCAACTTGTTGAGCCGATAGCCCGTTAAGGTATCTCGCCCCTGACGCGGCACGTCACTGACGGGAATTTGGGCGCTGCGAGACTCGGTGGTCACGACGGTAATCGCTCTCTGTGGAGGACATGGCGCTACCGCCACCAGGTTGTCGGTCTTTTGCTTAAACAAAAATGCCTGGGTGCCAATGCCCCCCCGCGCCCCGAGATGAATGCCCCCCACCGGTAGTCGCTTGGCAAAGCCTGCCGCTGACACCAGCAGCACACAATCACTTTCGTCTTGAATCTGCACGCAGCCGACGATTTGTTCTTGCTTGCGCAGGCGCAGGGCTTGGGGGCCTTGGGCGGTGCGCCCCATAACGGGCAGGTTATCGTCATCGATCGCAAAGCGAATCAGCCGACCGCCTGAGGTGGCGATCGCCAGTTCTTCATCGGCTTTGGCCAGCGTGACAAAGGCCAGCTCATCGTCTTTTTTCAGCTTCACGGCGGTGAGGCCTCGGCCAGTCAGGTTTTGAAACTCTGACAGCGGCACCCGCTTGATGCGGCCCTGCCGGGTCAGCATGATCAGGTCGTGGGTTAAAGCCGCTTCGGTGAGCACTAGCTGCGTTGCGATCGCGTCCGGTTCATTACCCACTGAGTCAGGCAGCAAGCCGACCAGCGGCACGCCCTTGGCTTGCCGATTCACCTGGGGAATGTCGCCCACCGTCAGGGTAAAGGCCTTGCCGTCGCAGGTTAGTACCAGCAGCTCTTGGGCGGTGATGGCCGGGGCCACCTGCAGCGTCAGCTCATCGGCCTCCTGCAGTTCGCGGGTATCGGCCTGTGCCTGACGGGCTTGGCGGCGCTGATAGGCGCGGGGTGAAAACCGCCGCACGTAACCTTTTTGGGTGAATTCGAGGACAACCTCTTCTTCCTGATGCTCGGCCAAAATTTCAGCGAGCTGCTCCGTTTCCTCCTGGCGTTCGGCCTCACTTTGAATGCGGGTACGGCGCGGGTCACTGAACTTTTTCTTGAGCGATCGCAGCTCTTTTTTCAGCATTTTTAGCAGCTCGCGGCGATCGCGCAGCAGCCGCTGTAGTTCATCGCGATGGGCCGTCAGTTCGCTATATTCATCCTGCAGATTTTGGCGCTCTAGCCCGGTCAGGCGGCGTAGCGGCATCGCTAAAACCTTATCGGACTGCCGATCATCCAGGCCAAAAGCTGCTTGCAGCGACACCTTAGCAGTGGTGCCATCGGGGGCATGACGCAGAATCTCAATCAGCTGATCAAGATTTTCCAGCGCCCGAATTAAGCCGTCGACGATGTGCAGCCGGGCTTCGGTTTTTTCCAGATCGTAGCGATATTGCCGGGTGAGCGTTGCTTCGCGGAAATCTAAAAATGCCTGCAGAATCTCTCGCAGGGGCAGCTGGCGGGGCTGACCGTCGTTCAGGGCCAGCATGATCGCGCCAAAGTTATTTTGCAGCGGGGTCTGGCGATAGAGGGCGTTGAGTACGACTTCGGGCTGGGCTTCTCGCTTAAGTTCGATGACGACGCGCATGCCCTCGCGATCGCTCTCGTCGCGAATATCGGCAATGCCATCCAGCTTGTTGTTATTGACCAGATCGGCAATCTTTTCAATCCACCCGGCTTTGTTGACCTGATAGGGCAGCTCCGTCACGATAATGGCCGTGCGTCGCTGCCGACCGCGACCGGGCCGCACTTCTTCGAGCTGCGTGATGCCCCGCACGGGGATGCTGCCCCGGCCCGTGCGGTAAGCATCGGCAATGCCCTTGCGGTCAATAATCTGTCCCCCAGTGGGAAAGTCCGGGCCGGGGATCAGCTCAAACAGGCTCTCATCTGACAGGGTGGGGCGATCGATCAGCGCAATTAGGCCATCTACGACCTCGCTTAAATTGTGGGGCGGAATGTTGGTGGCCATGCCCACCGCAATGCCCGAGGAACCGTTGAGCAATAGCACTGGTAGTTGGGCAGCACAATCGGCTCTTGCTGCGAGTTGTCATCGTTGTCGATAAAATCGACGGTGGCTTCGCCGATTTCGTCGAGCAGGGCCTCATAGCTGACCGGGCTCAGGCGCGTCTCGGTGTAGCGCATGGCCGCGGGGGGGTCGTTATCTACCGAGCCAAAGTTGCCGTGCCCCGCCTGCAGCGGAGACCGGCTGGATAAGTCTTGCACCATGCGCACCTGTGCGTCATACACCGCCTGGTCGCCGTGGGGGTGATATTTACCCAACACATCGCCCACGACGCGGGCACATTTACGGAAGGGGCGATCGGGGCTTAAACCCAACTCATACATGGCGTACAGGATTCGCCGGTGCACGGGTTTGAGCCCATCACGCACATCGGGGAGCGCCCGCCCGACGATCACACTCATGGCATATTCCAGATAAGACCGCTGTACCTCTGTATGTAGAGGGGTCGGCACGATCTGACCGGATGAAAGCATATTGAGTTGATCCGCCATGAATCCCTGTCCTCTGAAATTGGGAATTAATAAAGAAGCCCGGCTGTATTCTGCCCAATAAAGCGGGTTTTAACAATGCTGTAAGGTATACGCAAAAGTCAGTCAATAGCAATAACCTATAGCTACGATTAATTAAGGGAACCGGTGGAATACGGGCCATAATGTGCAATGTATCAAGGTTTGCTCCCTACCGAGGCTTCCGTCGTTTAAGGAAACACCATGAAGACCGTTCTCATCGTTGAAGATGACATGATTAATGCCCGCGTATTTTCGAAGATTCTTTCGAAGCGGGGAGGGTTTACCGTCAAGCACACGGAAGATGTGGATGAGGTCATGACGATCGCCCGCGATCGCCAAGCCGATGTCATTTTGATGGATGTCTCCTTGGCCCATAGCCTGTTTGAAGGGAAGCCCGTCGACGGGATCAAAATCACCCAAATGCTCAAGGCTGACCCCATCACCGCCGACCTCCCCGTCATCTTGGTCACCGCCCACGCCATGCAGGGCGATCGCGAAAGTTTTTTAGAGCAGAGTGGCGCCGACGGCTACATCAGTAAACCGGTGATTGATCATCAAAAGTTTGTGGATGATATTGCCGCCCTGATGCCGAAATCATAGCAGAACATTTGTACTGATTTGCGACGAGTCGGTGAAACTGTAGCGGCTGGGCACATCTACCCTCACTTCTATTGGCTCCTGTCCCTCTCTACACGGTTCAGCCGTTCGCTTAAGATGCAACTTCACCTCTCCACCTGGCCGGAAATTGAAGCGTATTTGAAAACCTCACGGGGCATCATCTTGCCCATGGGGTCGACTGAGCAGCATGGCCCAACGGGGCTGATTGGCACTGACGCCATTTGTGCTGAAACCATTGCCCGCGGGGTCGGTGAGGCCACGGGTGTAGTGGTGGGGCCAACCATCAACGTGGGCATGGCCTGGCATCATACGGCCTTTCCCGGC
>CALCPB010000272.1 GCA_937897665.1 uncultured Halomicronema sp.
AATGTCAGAGCCAAACACATCGGAACCGTTGCACTCATCGTGAATGCGGAGTGCGAGCGGTCGGGCCGGATCGGTCACCGCTGCCAGATCGCCCAAAATGTAGACCGTGTGGCCGCCGATCGGCGGCAAAAAGACTTCTAAGTCGGGGCGCGTCACCAATTCGGGAAACATGCCGCCAGTTTGCTCAAACAAGGTGCGGCGCAGGTCGCCTTCATCGACGCCAAACCGCTGGGCGATGCCGGGCAGATACCAGACCGGTTCAATCGCGGCCTTGGTCACCACCAGTTCTCCCCCTTCCTTGAGCACCTTGCCATCGACCTTGAGACGGCCACTGGTGACCGCCTCCTGCAGCTCGGGAATGTTGATGTGGGCTTTGGTAATGGCGATCGAGGGGCGAATGTCGTAGCCCTGGGCCTGCAGATCAGCAAACTGACCGTGGTCGAGCGCACCAAACGGATCTAGCGACACAATTTTGGTCGTGTCAGCCCAACTGGGAGGCGGGCCAATCGTCACAGTGGGGGCCGTATCGGTGAGGTCAGCCCGGTGGCCGGCCTCTAAACTGCCGCTGGCGATCGCCAACGCTCGATACACGGCGTACCCGCCCGAATGGGTTCCAATGGCATTGCGATGAGACAAGTCACCAAGTGTGGCAACCACTGGCCCCCGCTCAGCTGGGTCAGCATGGCCCCACTGAATGGGCAGCGGCTGGGTGCCAAACTGACCTGGGTGCGACGTGAGCACAATGTGCTTATGGCGAGACGACTTAGCCGATGTCATCGTGGTAGAACCCCTTGAGCGTAAAGGTTGAATCTATCTTGTCAGGGTAGCCCAAACTGTTATGCCCATTGCAATGTTCTAACTGAAGGCAGGGGTATCGGAAGACTGGCTCAAGCGGTCATGCATGGCAGATGGACTCGCGATTGATCGCTCTGGCGAACTACTTAACTCATTGGCAAAAACGTTTTTAGAGCATTTTCAAGGTCAATATAGACGCGACCCTCCCCCTCATCGGGTACCTGCCGAATGACTGACGGCACACAACAATTTTGAACGGCTAGCGGGCAATTAAGTTGACTGAGTGGAGGGCGATCGCGCCGCTGCCGCTGCGGTCTCACCCAACAAACATTGCAAATTGTCATTTCTTCCGGAAAGTGTGCTTTATTCACGCTCGCTACTTTTCAAATAAACGCTGCCAGCATTTTTTTTAGCATTTGTCACCGCCCCTCAAAATCTCCCTATAAAATCTTTAGTCAAGATGCCTTCAGTAGCATCACCTCAAGCACGAATAACACTCCCTTGAAACGTCTATGGAATCGTATTGATTTTCTGGAATCCTTTCTTCAAGGGGTGTAGATAGTAAATTTCTAAAATCTTTCACCTCTTCACCAGAAAACATATTAAACAGCCTGGAACTGTTGATGAATAGGGCTTTTTGGCTGTGATCAATCACATCGCTCAGAAGCACCCTGGTTGAGCGCTCTCATTTCCTTTGTGAAGTTGCCATGATGCAGTCACATAAGGCTTTAACCCTTATAGATACAGCTCATATTGCCCTTAAAGAGTCTTGAATTGACTCCTTGCAGGCATAAAATTCACTCAAAAAGGAGATTCCTGATGCCTAGAGTTGTCGTTTATTTAGACGAAGTTCGGTGCCATGATACCGAAGATAAGACTGGTAAAGATGATGTTTATGTGATTGGGGCCGTCAAAACCTCAGACAGCAAAACCTCTGAAGGATTTGTGACTCGCCCGATCAACATCGATGATGATGAAACCCTGAAATTTGGACCCGGAGGTGGCTATGTCTTTGATGAGCAGCTACCCAGAAATGGCCTATTTCAGATTGAAATGACTGCTCTGGATGAAGATACTGCCAAAACGGCAAGTGATTACGAGCAGGCCAAAAAAGCGATCGATAAGGCTTTGGCTACCGTGCCCAATCCTCGGGTTGCTGCTGTCGGCTCGTTAACCGTAGAAGCGGCAGACGCGGCGGTGCGGCTCGATAAAGATGATGAACTAGGCACGTTGCTCAAGCCTTTTTCAGTCAGCCAAATCCCCGATGGTTGGACGCTGCACCGTTGGGATTTTGAGGAAGAAGGTCTGGGCTGGTCCACCTGGAAATACGAAATCCTCTACTGGGTCGGCAAATTTTAACCAACCCACAGTCAATTCTTTGTTCTTGCAAACTCAACAATCCTACAAGGAGACAATTATGTCTTTCGAAAAACCCAGTGCTTTAGCCAATTCCATCATGGCTGGAATTTACGATATTTTGACGAACGGCGATGATACGGTGCCCAAGTCTGAAGACAACTTCTTTAGCTGGTGCTCTGTCGGCATTCCGATCAAGCCCGATGATTTTGACTTCTTATCGCAGGGGCTCACCGGTACGGTCAGCAAAGAAGCGGTTCAGGAGATTTTGTCGGGCGACAATCCCCCCGAACTCACGCCCGAGTTGATTGACCAACTGCGGGCCGCTGATACTGGTCGCCTCTATGCGCAGGCAGAAAGCTTCGCGCGCATGGTGGACTTTGTGCCCGATGTCGCCGGTACCAACAACCAATTTGCCCAGATGAGTGTGATGAACAATGAGGGCTCCCTCACTGATCGTTACGAATACATCATGGACATGACGCAGGTGATGCACAACGAGCTACCGGATGATGTCAAAGCCAAGATTGAACGACTCCGGGGCCTCTTGAAAACCACCAAAATTGAGAAAGAACTCGATCTGGAAACAGCCACCTTTATCGAAAAAGAGGTGTCTGACGACAGCCCGATGGTGAAAATCTATCACGAGAAAATGGCGGCCTATGAAGCAGCTGCGCTCGAATACAATGCCCGGCGCATCAAGGCGTTGGCGGCCAGCAGTCCCGATGATGTCCACTATTGGTCACTCAATGCCAATATTCTACGTAATCGCGTCCGAGCGGCGATGGCCGATTGGGTTTCTAATGGCTACAAGAATGACTACGAGAAGATCAACGCCTTCATCGACCAGGTGATGCGGCGCGATATGTCGCTGTTGAAAGAGCAATATCGAGATGATCTGCTTAAGGCGAAGCTCACGGGCATTGCCTCAGGGAGCGATTTCTATTACACGACGCTGGTGCCGGGCAACTTTACCGAGGCAGCGGGGTGGACTGAGTATGGCTTCCGGTCTTCCGAATATCGTCGTTATCGCAACTCTAGCTACAACTCCAAATATGCCTCAACGCGAGGGGGCGGCGGCTTCAGCTTGGGGCTGTTTAACGATGGTGGCGGGGGCGGGGGCAGCAGCTCTAGCCGCGATTACGAATCTCACGTGTCGTTTGATACGAGCAATTTCCGACTGTCCTTCAAGATTGCGCAGGTGTTTATCAGCCAACCCTGGTTGAGCACGGCTTTCTTAACCAGTAAGTGCATCCGCATGGACCAGAACAATCCGCAGGCGAAGTCAGAAATGATCAGCGATGGCGGCACTCCGCCGAAGGGCAAGATTCCGGCTTATCCCACATCGATGCTGGTGATTAAGGACTTGGAACTGCACCTGGGGCAAAGTCAGGGATTTTCGGATTACGTTTCCCAGTCTGAAAGTTCGCGAGCGAAGGGTGGGGGTTTCTTATCCTTTGGGCCGTTTAACTTGGGCGGTTCCCACAGCCGAGGAAGCAGTTCTGGGGAAACGACTTCTGAGCACGGTTATGAATACGACGGCAAGACGATGAGAGTGCCGGGGATGCAGATCATCGGCTTCAAGTGTCACGTGCTGCCGAAGTCTCCCGATCCCTTGCCGGAGATCACTGACTGGATCTAGCAGTTCGCTGCTGTTGCGGACAGCCCCCGCGATCGGGGGCTTGCCTCATTCATCGGAACCGGTGCTCCTGTCCGATTGGGAATAAATCTTGCTGCAGGCTTGGGCTCCTTACCTGGCCTCGCCTTAACTAAGGCTATGGCTTATACATCAGTCATTCTTTGGCACATGCATTGGGTGAGATCCCCCTCAATCCCCCTTGAAAAGGGGGAAGTCCAGATTTGAATTTGGCCAGAGCTCCCTTTTTTATGGGGCAGCCTGCCCGGAGAGCGTAGGGACAGGGACAGCGGAGGCTCTGCCATTTTCGCTGGATTCTGAAAATGTGTATAAGCTACAGCCTTGGTAAGAAGAGGTGCTGCAGGCGATGAGGTTTACCCTCGCAGGAATGGCTGAGAAGCCTGGTGGCATAGCCCTCCCCGGCTTCTAGCTCATGGCTAACAATGCTGCGATTCCTGATTCGAAATCACTACGATCGCCCCTACACTATCGACCTTTTACCGACAACTTGCTATGGATACCACGACTCAATTAGCCCTCATGACAAAGGCCAAAAAAGTATTTGGCAATGACAATACCTTTTTGAGCTTTCCAGTCACCCCGTTGACGTTCGCCAAAGAGACCCTCGATTTTGTCTCAGATATGGACTATGACGATCTCAAAGCCTTTTCGCTGCTGGTGAACTCGATTCCTGATGGAGAAGCCTGGTTGCCGACGAGCGATCGCGCCCTGTGGGATATTTATGACGATGTCTTGAATGGCGTCGAAACGGAAGTGGCCTGG
>CALCPB010000273.1 GCA_937897665.1 uncultured Halomicronema sp.
CACAATCCGGCGGCGACATTCTTCATGCGGGTCGAAGGCGACGTGGTCGCTCATGCTGAAGTCCATCCTGGCGATCTGCTCATCCTTGATCGCTCTCTAGCGGCTCAGCATGAATCGCTCGTGGTGGGCGTCATTGAAGGCCAAATGAGGGTTCTGCGCGTCCAAAAGTCGGGAACACAGTTGGTGCCGACGTTAGAAGCAGTAGAAGCCGGGGTCGCCTCATTAGAAATCTGGGGTGTAGTGACGAATATCATTCGTCAGGTCTAACCCAACATGTTTGCTTTGGTGGACTGCAACTCGTTTTTTGCCTCCTGTGAAAAGGTCTTCCGGCCAGATCTGGAAGGGCAGCCGGTCGCGGTGCTCTCGAACAATGACGGTTGCGTCGTGGCTCGATCGCCGGAGGCCAAGCAGATTGTCAAAATGCAGGCAACCCTCTTCTCAATCAAAGACTTGGTGGAGCGGGGGGAGCTGCATGTTTTCTCGTCCAATCCGGTGCTCTACAAAGACATGTCCCGGCGAGTCATTGAGACCCTGCAACACTTCAGTCCTGAGGTGGAGCAGTATTCCATTGATGAAGCCTTTCTGGGACTGCAGGGGTTTACTCATCGTGACCTAACGGACTACGGTCAGCAGATTTGCGCCACGGTCAAGCAATGGACGGGCATTCCCGTTTCAGTGGGCATCGCCAAGACGAAGACGTTGGCTAAGCTGGCAGCGCAGGTGGCGAAGCGGCACTCTGAGACTGAGGGCGTGCTCGACTTCGAGACGGTAGAGGCGATCGATGCGATGTTGGCAGCGATCGACATCGGCGAGATTTGGGGCATCGGCAAGAACCTACGGGCCAAACTCAATTCCCTCGGCATCAAGCAGGTGCTGGACCTCAAGCAGGCCAACGAGGCACTGATTAAAAAGAAGTTTGGCATCTTAACGCTGCGGACGGTCATGGAACTGCGAGGCATCCCCTGCTTTCCCATGGAGCCCGTAGCGGCCCCGAAGACCATGCGAATTGTGTCGCGTTCCTTCGGTCATTTGGTCACTGAACTGTCAGACATCAAAGAGGCGGTGGCAACTTACACCACTCGCTGTGCGGAAAAGCTGCGGGATGATGGCTTGGTGGCGCGTCAGTTTGCAGTTGCGATGCGCACCAGCTATTACCGAGAACGTGACCAGTATGCAGCTGCCCGCTCGGTTGAACTAGACCCACCCACGAATGACACCACCGTCTTGATACAGGCGGCGATGCAGTTGGCGGAGGCAGCGTTCCAGCCAGGGTATGAGTATCTCAAGGCAAAAGTAATGGCCACTGAGTTATCCCCGGCTGGAGCAGTCCAGGGCAGTCTCTTTAGCGCTCCGATCAACACCGAAAAGCGCGATCGCTTGATGGCTGCGATTGACAGCTTGAACCGGAAGCTTAAGCCCGATGCCGTCAAGTTCGGGGCGATGGGACTCGCTCCGTCGTGGCAGATGCGATCGGAGTATTTTTCGCAGCGTTACACCACTCATTGGGAGGAGATTCCGACGGTTAGCATCTGGCATCCCAATCAAATTAGAAATTAGCTCTCACATCGACAACAACCACTGCCAATTCGGCGGCGGGGTCTATAGCAAGCCGCAGTTTGATCAGGTCAGTCAA
>CALCPB010000274.1 GCA_937897665.1 uncultured Halomicronema sp.
CCCATTCGCCCCTCCCCAGAGGGAAAGACACGGAGTTTGGCTTTACCCGAACTGGCAATTAGGTCGCACAAGGCATTACCGGGAGGCGTTGCGCGCGATAATCCTGTAGGTCGCTGACCAAACGCGTGGTGGCAGCATCAGTCCCACTTAAGGGCACCAGCGTTTGCAAAATGGTATCCATTTCATCGGGCGACAGATAGCCTGCGCAAGGGCTGCTCAGCGGCACAGGGAGATTGACCCGGTGGGTCTGAGCCATTTGCATCAATCGCTGGGTGGCTTCGAAAGGAATCACAATCACCATAGGACGCTCCGGTAAGGGTAAAGGGGGCAATCAGCGCAAAAGGACGTAGGGGACGAATCGCTCAACCACTCAATCACTGGGCTAACCGGTCCGCCTACATCAATACTTTCGCCGGGCTGCTTAAGCCTGAGGTGAGGCGAGTCTGAGTGTTGGATAAGCATTTTCGCGATCTGATTCACCGCCTTAAGCTCCGGATAGGCGCACATCGCTGGGCCACGCCGGCAGTCGCGATCGCTGAGCCTGGGGATTAGCTGGCATCATTGATGAACGTCTGAGTCTTGATGCCCATAGCTTGCATATCAGCTATCAGCTTGTCAGGGTCAACCAGGTGTCCCATCATCCAGAGACCGGGCTGGCGGATGTCATCATTCAGGTATTGATGTAAGCAGGCGATTACTGGCACCACCGTAAATTCGTAAACATCATCGTGGTCTGAAACTATTTCGACTGTGTGGTGTTTTCCAGCCTTTTTTCCGGCGGCTTTCAGCAGGAAAACGACCCCCTCTGGCTGGCTAGAAAAGGTATTTAACCCAAAGACAAATAACTTTGCCCAAACCTGGCGAAATAACCCTCTATTCACAGCGTTGGACAGTGTAATGAGAGGGAACACCAGATAATCGATAAACCAGTTGAATCCCGTGGTAAAAACGCCGGCTTCTTGCAACCCCAACTGCTCTGGCAAGGATTTGATTTCCACCATACTCAGGGGCAGACTACTCCGCACCCCAAACCGGTGGCCGTAGTTCACCGCAACGGCATCTTGGTAGGTCCCGATTTTCCATTGCCCGTTTTGCCAGAATTCCGGCTGATAATCGGCCACCATATCCACGATTTCCAGAACGGATTGAAAGTCTTCAATCTGGGTCTGCATGGCAAAGGCGATGATGGCCTGGTCATACTGATCAAAGTATTGTGCACCTTGGCGCATATACGCTGCTGGTAGACCGGGATGAAACCCCGCCTGGGTGATAAAGCAGCGGCCTGCCGCCTGAATCTGGGGCTGCAGCTCGGCCAAGACTGAATAGACATTCTGTTGAAAGTAGATGTCGAGATAATCGATCGCAGCTTCTAGCGCGGCTTCGGCAATTTGCTTGGCCCATTGGGTCGTGGTGGCTGCGACCAGCACCAAGTCGATGTCCTGAAAGGACTGCCGCAGACTCTCAACATCAGCCGCATCGGTATGGCGGGCGGCAATGCGTTCGGGCGGGAATGCCTGCTGCAATTGCTCGACTAAAGCTTCGGCTTTGGCAAGCCTTCTGCCTGCGACAATAATCTTTGCCGGAGTTTCTTGGAGCAGATACCGGCAAAACACTCTGCCCGTGTCGCCGTATCCCCCTAAAACCAGGATGGTGATATCTTTTGCCATGGCCGTCACCGCCGATCCATTTGCCCTCAGCATAGCGATGCTTTTAGAAGCACTGCTGGTAAAAGGAGCCTCAACCCGGCGACTTAAACCGTTCACTCCCTTTCACTGGCGGTAAACTTTTGCTCATTCACCTCGCTCACTGAGCGCAATCGCGCCCCCAACGACCTCGGACTCACGGTTGAGGGCGATCGCCGCTGCCCACCCCACGTCATCGCTTGCTATGAACGATTATTCAAAATTTGCCGCCCTGTCGCCCACCGCCTATGCCGATGCTCAACTCGGGCGATCGCAGTTTATGGATCTGGGCATTCATGAACTCTGGCCACACACGCCCCGCATTGCTGGGCCAGCCTATCCGGTAAAGTGCCCCCCGGGCGACAACCTGATGCTGCATGCGGCTATCTATCGAGCCGCCCCTGGCTCCATCATTGTGGTGCAGGCGGGGGATGTGGACTATGCGCTCTCGGGCGGCAATGTGTGCGCGATCGCCCAGCAGCGCGGCATTGCCGGATTTGTGATGGATGGCGTAATCCGCGATGTGGCTGAAGTGCGAGCCGCCCAATTTCCCGTCTTTGCCCGCGGGGTAGTGCCGATTCCGGGACAAAAGCAAGCGCTGGGCACCCTCAATCAACCGATTTGTTGTGGGGGCGTGACGGTGCATCCTGGTGATGTCGTGGTTGCGGATGAAGAAGGCATTGCGGTGATTCCCGCCGCTCAGCAAGAAATCATTTGGGAAAAAGCTCAGCAGCGTACCGAGCAAGATGCGGCGCGATCGCTGCAAGACTGGGAAACTAATCACCGCGCCAAGATTACTGGGCTGCTGCAATCGTTAGGGTTTGAGGATGAGGACGCATGAAGGTTGACGTTTATAAAATTGCCCAAAGCAGCCCTGATGATTTGAGTGGGTTGCAAACGCTGATTGCC
>CALCPB010000275.1 GCA_937897665.1 uncultured Halomicronema sp.
ATTTAAGAATGTCTACAAGATTAGCGGATAGTAACAATCTCGTCACTAAAGACGCTTTTTGTAAACATCAGTGCTTAAAATTAACCTACCAGCCTAGAAAACTCTTAAGACTAACGTCGGGATCATGGTACTTACCCGTGGTTTCGTTTGTTGTGTCAATGAGCTAGTAGGCAACGGACGCCTTTGGACACGCCTAAAACAGACTATTAATGCGGGCCACGGGACTCAATGAACCCCCAATCGGCTCGTCCACTCAAAAACCAAGCTTGATATAAAAACCCGGCGCTTGTCGCTGATCAATGCTAGTTCTTAAAAAGTCAGGAGAAATCCGATGAAATTTCAAGATATTTATCAGTTTTTTGAAAATCCTCCTCCCATTTATCTAAATAAAGAGCTGGCAGTTTGCTATGTGTTGGCCGTGCTGTTGCAGCAAGATTCCTACGGCACTGAGCTGATCAAGAAGCTCGCCAGCAACTATAGTGACTATCGCCTGTCAGACACCGTGCTCTATAGCGCGTTGAAATTTCTAGAAGTGCAAGAAGCCATTGACGGATATTGGCAGAAGGTCGATGGTCGCGGTCGGCCACGGCGCATGTATCGTCTGAATCCCGATTGGCGGATGCAGGCCGAAGAGCTGGCTGAGCTGTGGCTCGAATACATGAAGACCCGCGTCTCGAAGCCGACTGCAGCTGAGCCAGCTTACTCGGGCCACTAAGATAACGGTTAGAGGGCGCTCTGTGTTGTTGGCCGCGCCTTGTAACCAGGCTTAAATCAATTCGACAGCGTGGTCGAAGAGCTGTCATAACGATGAGTCGTACCTGAGTGCGGCTCTACTTTTGCCTAGCTACAATTTTTCTCACAATCGAGGCAGCGATATCACGGCTCTAAGGTAATCTGCTCGGTGATATCTCCTTAACTGTGCATGCCCGATTTTGATGAAACGCCTTTGTTGACCGCCCTCGCGATCGCGGCTGCCCGACCCCATGTCGCCTTTTATGCGCCTGGCCATAAAGGGGGGCAAGGGGCCGCCACACCGCTGCAAAATTTGCTGGGAGCCGCCGCTTTGCGGGCAGACTTGCCGGAACTGCCCGAGCTCGACAATCTGTTTGCCCCCTCAGGCCCGATTCAACAAGCCCAGGAGTTGGCAGCCCACACCTTTGGTGCCGAGGCTACCTACTTTTTAGCCAACGGTTCGACCTGCGGCATCGAGGCGGCCGTGTTAGCAGTCTGCTCGCCGGGCGATCAAATTCTGGTGCCGCGTAATGCTCATCAGTCCGTTTTAGCTGCGCTGGTGCTGTCTGGAGCCACCCCCGTTTATCTCGCGCCCCAGTACGACAAGCGTTGGGATCTGGCTTGGGGGGTAACCGCCACCCAAGTTGAGCAAGCACTAGCAGCCCGGCCCGAGATTCGCGCCGTTGTTGTTGTTTCCCCGAGCTATCACGGTCTCTGTGCCGATATCGCGGCGATCGCCCAGCAGGTTCACGCGCACAAGGCCGTCCTGATTGTTGATGAGGCCCACGGTGCCCACCTGAGCTTTCATCCGCAGTTACCCACCGGCGCGATCGCTGGGGGTGCGGATATCGTCATTCAATCCACTCACAAGGTGCTCGGCGCGCTGACGCAAGCCTCGATGCTGCATGTGCAGGGTCAGCGGCTTGATCGTGATCGCCTACATCAGGCGCTGCAGCTGACTCAATCCACCAGTCCGAACTATTGGCTACTGGCATCCCTCGATGCGGCCCGTCATCAAATGGCCACGCAAGGTGAAGCGCTGATGGCGCAAACGTTAGCCCTGGCCCATGACGTGCGATCGCGCCTGAGTGATTTGACGCCGCTAGCGCTCCTAACCGCTGAGGTCGTCGCCGCTCAGAGCGATCAGTTTCAGCTTGACCTGACCCGGCTGGTGATTGACGTCTCAGAGCTGCAGCTCACGGGGTTTAGCGCCGACGAATTCTTGCACACCCACGGCGTCACCGCTGAACTGCCCACTCAACGACAGCTCGCCTTTATTTTGAGTTTAGGCAATACCTACGCGGATGGTGATCGCTTAGTGACCATCTGTAGCGAGCTGATCGCCCAAGCCCCTCAATTACCCCGCGCCCCCTTTGCGCTGCTGCCCCCCATAACCGACTCAATTGCGGCGATCACGCAACCGCCGATGACTCCCCGTGACGCCTTTTTTGCTCCTTGCCAAACGGTGGCGATCGCCGATGCGGTCGGTCGCCTTGGCGCCGATACGCTCTGCGCCTATCCACCCGGTATTCCTCTGCTGCTGACTGGGGAACGAATTACCGCGGCGGCGATCACTCAACTACAGCAAATTCACCGTTCAGGTGGCGTCATCACCGGCACCGCTGACCCTGAGTTAAAGACCCTGCGCGTTGTCAGTCAAACCAAAGGGAATCAGGCTTGAACAACATATCGGTAAATCCGTTTTTCTCCGATAGCATCAGGACATATAGAGAGATCGGAAAATCCTTAGCATCAGGCCAAGAGCCAAATAACTAAGAACCAAGAGCCAAGAACCACAGCCCACTCATCACCGGACAGCTCCCCCAGAACGCCGTTGCCTCGCCTGCAGCTGCGATCGC
>CALCPB010000276.1 GCA_937897665.1 uncultured Halomicronema sp.
TGTCATCTCAACAGGTTGGTAAACGTGCCTAATGTCCTTATCCCGAACTCAGGTTACACTTAGCAACCCCGCCGCTCGTTTCGAGAGATCAAATTTCCTTAGCAAAGGAACGATCGCCCCTAGCTTGTAGAGTCAGCGCGAGCGCAGTAATGCTGCGTCCCAAAGGTTTCTGGGATTAATTGATGACGCGTCCTAGAGGATTCAGTCGAGGAATCAAATCAGCGCTGCACTGGACTCAGTAAGGTCTGTTGCCGCCAGAGCAGCACTGTGTGTCCGAGGGCGATCGCGATCGCCCAAATCAGCTGCTTGCTAAACAGTCGAGCAATGATATCCCACCCCATCGTGTGGCCATCGGCCAGCAGAGGATAGGCCAGCATAATCAGCCCTTGATACAGCACAAAGCCCACCATGACAGCCATCAGTGCCCACAGACCATGTCCCGCCCAGGAAGCTTGGCTAAAGGTTGGTCGCACTGTGGCAAAGCCGACGACTAACAGCGTGCCCAGGCCCATCAACGCGCCCCAGGTAAAGGCCGTCCCCGTGAGCGGGTAACCTCGCAGACCAAAGCCAACGGTTTGATTGACCAGCCAGAGGCCCAGCGCCACTGCGATCGCCCGGCGGCGAGATAGGCTCACGCCGCTCATAGCGGCAAAGGCGACGAGGGGCGTATGTGCGTAAACGACGTTACTCGCCGTGCCCAGCGCTAACAGCAAAAATGGCCACACCCGGCTATGAGCCAGCGATCGCCAGGCTTGAGCAAACCCACCCGAGGGGCTCAGCGAAGCGATAGGGGAAGGGGAATCAGACGTCATGGCAATACATCTCCTGCCCCAACCGTCGGTTAGGGATATCGCCAGATGCCTGGCCGTATAGCAAACCAAAAACCGGAGCCGCTGTCATGGAACAACGACGAGAAAAATATTGAATCATCATCCGTACCTCGCAGATGTTGTTGAGCATGAACGCTGTTATCGGCGGGCATTCTGACTGAGAGGAATCGCTCCTCTTTCACAGTTGCGGGACAGCGCCGGATTCTCACCGGACTTTCCCCGTTACCTCTAGTGGCTGTTCCCCACCGGAACCGATGCAGGGATCATATCAGCTTCCTAAGGGTTCACTGCCCTCATCAAACTGGCGTAACAATTCTCAGTTTGATGCCTGAATACTGTCTGGCAAGTGGCAGCCGCCTCAGATCGTCGCCATATGATTGTGTCCCCTAGCCTTCTAGGCAGAGAAGACAAGCGAGCGGCAGCAGAATTGGCATAAAGAGCGACTGAATCCCAACAAAATTCTTTTACAACCAGCGTTTCAATAGGATTTATCACCATCGTATTATGCAGACAGATTCTGCATAATAAATTGCTATGCTGAAACGGCTAGAGTGACGAAAAGCATCCTCACTTTTCAATCATCTTTAGATGTACCGACCGCTAAGTTGTGCAGACTCATGCCTGAGCAATTAACATTGCGAGCTCTAGAAAAAACAGACCTAGAATTTATTCATAAATTAAATAATAATCGCAATATAATGACCTACTGGTTTGAGGAACCGTATGAATCATTTGACGAGTTAGAAGACTTATACGAAAAGCACATTCACGACAATACAGAAAGACGCTTCATTGCTGAAGGTAGCGACGGCAACTCGGTAGGACTTGTAGAATTACTTGAAATTGACTACATCCATAGAACATCAGAGTTTGCAATAATTATTTCACCGGATTATCAAGGCAAAGGATTGGCGAGATCTCTTATTTCACAAGCCTTAGACTATGCTTTCTCTATTCTAAACCTCAACAAAGTATATCTTCTTGTTGCAGTGGAAAATGAAAAAGCAATTCATCTCTATGAGCAGTCGGGGTTTACTGAAGAAGGTCGTTTGATCCAAGAAGTTTTTACCGGCGGAAAATATCGGGATGTTATACGAATGTATATTTTGCAAGAAACATTCTTTAGGGCTCAGTAGTGCAACGTGACAATGTGTTGGGCCAGAGTGCTCAAATTGCTGGGTCCCTAGCGGATTGTTTACCGTTCGTACCCGGTCAACACAAACCTTATGTGTGGTTAATGCTTTCAACTCCCTTCTAATCACAAAGGCCACATTTGCCTATGTGCTCTTGTATGAATTCCAGAACGTGGACAGGTGAGAAACCCAACGTTTACGTCATTTGCGATCGCCCCCCTGGGATTGCTGAAATGCCGACTACCGTGGCAGCCAAATCTTAAACGTGGTTCCTTCACCCGGCTGCGTGATGCAGCGCATTTGCCCTTGATGCTGCTGCACGACAATCTGATAAGCAAAGGCTAACCCCATGCCGGAGCCTAGACTGACCGGCTTAGTGGTATAAAAGGGGTCAAAGCTGCGGGGCTGGTCCGCCGCCGATACGCCCGGTCCGCTATCTCGAATCCTAATCTCGACACCGTCGTTGGTGAGGTGTGTGCTAATCCAAATCGTGGGCGGTTTATTTGGGTTGAGGCTGTCTGGGCTCGGGCTGGCTGTGGTTGAGCAGGGCGTATCGGAGTAAAACTGACCCTCTAGTGCATCAATAGCATTCGTCAGCACGTTCAAAAAGACCTGA
>CALCPB010000277.1 GCA_937897665.1 uncultured Halomicronema sp.
CAGGGCTTTAGGGGGATTGAGGGGGATCGGCAGTAGCTGGACGCTAAACACGTACGTTGGCATTGCCACCCCCCGACCGATCGGTTCGCTTTTTCGAGCAGCTCCCCACCTGGTCAAACCGCCGTTTCAGAGACTGGGAACTACACCGCCGCCAACTCAGGGCGAGTCGCCGCCGACTGCGGTGCTGGCTCAGCCGTGCAGTAAACCTCAGCAGAATTGTTCGGGCTTTCGATCAGTTTGACCTTGTGGAGCTGGGCACCGGTTTGGGCGATCGGCTCGCGCAGCAGGTCGCGAATGTGAATGGCGATGTTCTCGGCAGTGGGCACGACCTGCTCAAAGTAGGGAATGTCTTTGTTGAGGAAGGTGTGATCAAAGGGTTCGACCACGTTGTCGTCGATCGCCTGCTGCAATTCGGCTAAATCAGCAATCATGCCGGTTCTGGCATCGGTCTCACCCTTGACGGTGACCTCTAAGTGATAGTTGTGACCGTGGCCGTTAGGGCGAGCGCACTTGCCATAAATTTCCACGTTTTCGTCATAGCTGAGGGTCGACAAGGCCAACCGGTGAGCGGCGCTAAAGTGAGTGCTGATGGTGAGATACGCTTCCATGTCGTTACCTGTGTATTCGGCCCAAAGTTCGGGGTGTTCAAAGAGTTGAATTTTGACGATGGGGAGATGAGGCTGCAGCCGCTGCCAAATCACCCGTGCCATGTGCTCTGTCGTCGGCAGAGTCGCTTGAAACTCGGGCCAAACCTCATTGAGGTAGGCAAAATCAAGCTGGCTAGTCACCTCACGCTTGATCACCTTTTTGACATCCGACAGGTTAAGCACCATGCCGTACTGGTCCAGCTCTCCCAGCATCGATACGTATAGCACATAGTTGTGGCCATGCCCCGGAGATCGCGTGCAAGGCCCAAACTTTGCCTGGTTTTCGGCGGGGCTCAGTTCGGGTAGCCAATACCGATGGCTGGCGGAAAACTGGGCGCGACGATTAATGATGCATTCCATAGGATTGCGAGCGGCGTTGATGACGTTCTGTAAAGTTAGCTTTCCCCAGCATAGTCGATAGGACTCGGAGTGCGGGGTCAGCGACGAAACTCAGAGATTTAATGAGGAAATCTACTCAAGCGATCGCCCAGACGGCTCGCTAGACTGTATAAGTTATGTGAAGAATTCTTCTCATAATCTTCTGTAGAAACCTCTCTAGGCGTTGATTGAACTGACTTTTAGCCGAAGTCGCGAGTGTGACTTTTAATATCATGATTCAATGACAACGGCTGAAAACAGTAAAATCGAATACAGATAGTGAAAAATCGTTCATCTCGGTCACCGGCATTTGCTCCTCAAATGAACCTGACCTTGAGACGGAAGTAAGGTAATGACCTGAAGGAACGCGCCTCTTGAACCCCTCAAACAAAGACCAGCTTAAAATTAGGAGGCGAGACATGAAACTTTGTTACCGCGGTGTTGAGTACGACTACACTCCCCCAGTGTTGGAAGTGTCTGAAAGCGAAGTGCTAGGCCAGTATCGGGGCCGCTCACTCCACTTTTCCTACGTTAAGCACGTGCCCTTTCCCCAAACTGAGGCCAATCTCAAGTATCGGGGTGCTGACTACCACACCAATCGCCAGGGCGAAGTCGAAGCAGTCGTCAGCGTCAACCAGGAATCTCAAGAACCGCAGTTCAAGCCGGTGTTTGATTCCATGGCCACGGCGCGGCGGCATCTGTTGCAACAGTCTGCTCAGATTCATCAAGATAACATGCGCCGTTCGCTAGAGCGTCGCTTGCAGGTGGCTCAGGCCAAAGGGGATAACCGCTTGGTCAGCCAGCTCGAAGATGAAATGCATCAGTACGCCTAGTCACCCAATTTTTGCCGCTATTCGATGACCTAAACCTCTGTTAGGGCAACAACTACTCGGCTAGCTCAAAGGGATGTGCAATTCGCGCATCCTTTTTTTTGTGCCCAGTTCGGTGTTGATAGGGGATTGTGGGGAGGCGAGTAATACCGATTCTCTGAAACTGGACTACAGATCTTCCTTTCGGCTCCGCTCAAGG
>CALCPB010000278.1 GCA_937897665.1 uncultured Halomicronema sp.
AGCACAGCCTTTACAGAGAGATTGTTTCAGTCATCCTTACCTGTTTAGCACTACCAAAAACGAGTTGATTTTGTGTTCCTTCTACTAGCCAGATTTCTCCTGGCACAGAAAAATGCTGCCAGGACTGAGCACGGAGTATGCAAAAAAGCATTTTATACCGGTTTCTAGTGAGCTCAATCAACGAATCTATGTCGTAGTGCCTTACTAATGCCAAATCAGGGCACGTTTTCGAGAAGTTATACAGCAAGTTATACGGACATCCCAACACCGTATACCTAAACGCCAACACCCGTTAGCGAAACTGAATGTAATCAGTCAATTAGGTACATTTTCTATGAACTACGCACAAGTAACCGAGCAACAGACTCATAACTTTTCCTCGAAACTCAGTCGCTATGCCGCAGCTATGATTGCGTCTTTAGGATTGGCTGCCGCAATGGCAGTTCCGGCTTCAGCCACCACATTGCGAGGCGTTGAATTTCCGATGGGAGAATCTTCTTTCGCTGATGAAGTGGTCGATTTCAATAAAGTCTATGCTGACGGGCTGACAAAGGAAGAGGCCTATGCCAAAAACTGGAGAGCGTCGGCAGCAGTATTCGATAACCCCTTGTCTGTTCTGGGAGCACCGAATTCTGGATGGGCTGGAAACAAGGTCGCGATCGCTGACCGAGATGACTATTCCTTAGGAAACGGTGGCTCGATAACCGTCAAATTTACCGATAATTTCTTAGTCGGAAGTGATGATGACCGAGATGACCTGTGGATTTTTGAAGCCGGTGGATTAGTCGAAAACATGTTGGTTGAAATTAGTACCGACGGCAATCTTTGGGAGTCTTTAGGCAAGATCGGCGGTACTCAACATGCGGGCATCGACATCGATAGCTATGGTTTTTCCTCTGACGATAAGTTCTCCTACGTAAAAATTACCGACAACGGCAACAATCGTTATCGCCAAGGATGGGCTGGTGCCGATATCGATGCGGTTGGGGCAATTTCCTCGAAGCCTGTCTCTGTTCCAGAACCGGCAACTATCTTTGGGGTGATGGCAGTCGTTGGGGCAGGCATGTTCATGCAGCGTAAGAGTGCTGCAGCTCAGGGGTAAAACGCCATTGCAAAAACTCGCTCAAACCTCTAGTGATGAGTTTGAGCGAGTTTTTGCAAGGCCGCTAAAGTCTCACGCGCCCCATCGAGGTTAAATTCATCTAGCGCCATGGTGAGCTTTTCTAGCAATGCTTTGGCATCTACCGCGCTTTGCAGCATGTTTTGGAGTGATTTGAGGTCTTTTAAGGCGGTGCCCAAGTCGGTATCTAAAGCTGCTTCAATGCAATTGATGAGCTGACTAGCTGCCGGCCAGTCAACGGTATCGGGACTCAGGATTGGGGTTGATGGCTTTACTTGGGTCTGCGACCATGCTGCGAGTTCAGCTAAGACTTGGGTAAGAGTCGCAATTACTGTCGATAGGGCCGCTTGCTCAAAGCTACCCTCGTGCGCCTTAAGGCTATGTTCGAGGGTTTGCGCCTGTTGCTGTAAATTAATACAGCCCAAGGTGCCACAGATGCCTTTCAGGCTATGGACCAAACGAGTGGCCTCGGCATAGTCTTCTGCCCGAAGCGCGTGGTGGATTTGTTCAGCAAATGTTGGGTACTTAGTCAAAAACTGCTGCAATAATTTGGCATAAAGCTGAGGATTATTGCCAACATACCTTAACCCCAAATTCAAATCGAACAATGAGAGTGCGCTAAACCCTGAAGTAGACGATGCATCGATAGCTTGATAGGGAGGTGAAAAGTCAGAGGACACAGAAGAGGGCGGCGGGGGAGGAGCGACAAATTTGGCAATCACAGCCAATAGGTTGTCTTTCACAATGGGCTTGGCAATGTAGTCATCCATGCCAGCATCTAAACATTTTTGGCGATCGCCACTCATGGCATTGGCGGTCATCGCAATAATGGGCATCTTCCCCCCTTCAGGTAATGCTCGAATTAAGCGGGTGGCCGCATACCCATCCATAATTGGCATCTGACAATCCATCAGCACCACATCAAACGTTTCCTGTTGCACAGAGTCATAGGCTTCCCGGCCATTTGGGGCAACGCGGACGCAGGCTCCTGCCTGGGTGAGCAACTCAAGGGCGAGTTCTTGATTAATTTCGTTATCCTCCACAAGCAAAATGTATAGCCCGTCTAGGTGCTGAGGCCGCCGTTTTTGGATTCGAGTGATGATACTGACCAGGGGATGAGGACGGTTTGGCTGGTTTTCTGCTGGTTGCTGGAAGACTGCGGTAAACCAAACGGTACTACCCTGCCCGTGGGTGCTTTCCATGCCAATTTCTCCTTGCATGAGTTGCACGAGGCGTTGGGAAATAATCAGGCCTAATCCGGTGCCACCAAAGCGACGGGTGGTGGAGGTATCGCCCTGGGAGAATGCCTGGAATAGTCGAGCCTTTTGTTGTGGGCTAATACCCAGGCCAGTATCTGTGACGCTAAAGTGCAAAGTGCATGCTTCTGCGGTTGCGGTTACTGCTCGGATGCGAATAGTGACTGACCCTTGTTCGGTGAATTTGATGGCATTGGAAACGAGATTGAGTAAAACCTGCCCCAATCGCAGCGGATCGCCGACGAGCTGACGGGGCGTGTCAGCATCAATTTCAAAGGTGAACTCTAGTCCCTTGCGCTGAGCTTCCAGGCTGCTAACGGAATGTAAGTTGCTTAATACGGCATCTAAGCTAAAGGCGGTCGTTTCTAACGTCAGTTTGCCCGCCTCAATTTTCGAGAAGTCCAGGATGTCATTGATAATGTGGAGCAGCAGTCCAGCGGACGTGTCAATTTTATTGAGGTAGCTGCGCTGTTGAATGGTGAGCGTCGTCCCCAGGGCGAGCTCAGTCATGCCCAAAATCGCATTCATCGGGGTGCGAATTTCATGACTCATATTGGCTAGAAACTCATCTTTGAGACGAGTGGCTCTGAGCAATTCGACATTGGTTTGTTCAAGTTGGGCCTCTGCCGCCTTCTGAGCTGTGATGTCGGTAATGGTGCCGACACAGCCAATGATCTCTCCGGCCGCATTGTACTCAGCAACGGATTGTGCGTATACCCAGATGATGGTGCCGTCAGGACGCTGAAACCGACATTCAATTTGGGCTGGACGATTATCTTGCAGAGATTGGTCCCACTCGGCGGCTACTTTGTCGCGATCGTCGGGATGCAACGCTGCTTTCCAGCCTTCGCCCAAGGCTTCTTCTCGAGTGAGGCCCGCAATGGCACACCACGTGTCACTGAGGTAAGTGCCATTGCCCCTGGCATCCGTGCGGAAAATGCCCACGGGTGCTGCTGCCGCCAGGCTGGCATAGCGCTGTTCACTGGCACGTATTTGCTCAATGGCCGCTTTGCGATCGCTAATATCCAAATTGACACCGACAACTCGTGTGGGTTGTCCCTGCTCATCCCGTTGACGCAGGGCCGCAGAAAAGATGTGTCGGATGGCCCCATCGGGGCGAATAATCCTAAATTCCTTGACGAAGTGATCGTTGCTATCGCTCAAGTCTATTGATGCCTGAGCGAAATCAGCCGGATGAACTCGGTCTGCCCAATCTTGGAAAGTGCCCCTGAACGCGTCGCGTCGCACCCCATGAATCGCCAGCATGCGATCGTCCCAAGATAATTCCTCCGTTTGGAAATTCCATTCCCAAATGCCAATTTCGGCTGACTCCAGGGCGAGTTCTAAGCGGTCCGATAGCCGTTGCAGCTCGACTTCAGACGCTTTGCGATCGCTGATATCCATAACAAAACCATCCCAGGCGACATCTCCGTTCGCTAATCTTTCTGGGCGTGAGAAGATTTGCACCCATCGGAGTCCCTTTTTCGGTAGTTGCAAGCGATGCTCACTGATGAAGGGCTGGAGAGTGACCGCAGACTCTTGCACGGCCGCCGCAACTCTGGGGACATCTTCAGGATGGACTCTTGCCCAGATTAGGGTGGCGTCTTGGAGCACAGCCTTGGGCTCAAGTTCAAAAATGTCTCGGATTTGCGAATCGACATAGGTCAATTCATCGCTGCCATCCGCATGCAAAACATAGCGATGAATCATGCCAGGCACATTATCCGTCATGCGGCGGAAGCGGGCCTGGCTATCTTGCAAGGCCTGCTCAGCCGTTTTGCGGTCAGTCACATCCCGAGTGCTGGCAATAATCACCGAGCGGTTGCCCAACACCACATTTTTCAAAGAAACGTCTGCATACCACGGGGTGCTGTCATTCAGTCGCTGCGCTGGCCATTCAAATCTCAGATGTTGGCCATCGGCGACTTGTCGCAGCATGTCCGTAATCTGTTCCGCAGAGACTCCTGGGGCAGTGAAGTCAGCGAAGCTGGCGGCCATAACTTGTTCACGCGTTGCACCCAGTATCTCTAAGTACCG
>CALCPB010000279.1 GCA_937897665.1 uncultured Halomicronema sp.
GCAGCGAGAGCCGCAGCAGGCGCAACCGATTTGCCTGGGTCTGATGTTGCCTGGCCCAATTCACCCGGCAGTCCTTAGCAGCGGTAGCCCTCTCCTTAGGACGCGTCATTAATTAAACTCGAAAGCCTGACGGGATGGATGTTACGGCGTCCGCTCCAGGCAACTAGCTAGAAAATGATGACAGCTTCTAGCGTTGAGTAGAGCAAGATCCCTACCCTCGACAGGCGGATAGTACGACGTCTTACCCTCAAGCCATTAATTATGATCAGCCAATCAGCTTACTGAGAGGAAACATCGACATGGCTTCGTCTACAAGCAGTGAACGGCTCACGTTGTCTTATTTGCTTTGGCTTGGCGGTTTCTTTGGCTTTTCAGGCTTGCACCGACTTTACAACGGCAAAATCACGAGCGGTCTGATCTGGTTTTTTACGTTGGGCTTGTTTGGCGTCGGCCAGTTTATCGATGTGTTTTTAGTACCGGGGATGGCAGAAGGCCATCAGCTCCGGCGTCTCAAGTCTCAATACGGTAACGATCTGTATGATGTGCTCAACCAACCCATCACGACGGCACGAACCGTGCAACAGCCGACCCGTGAAGCCAAAATGGTGAAGCTGCTCAAAGTTGCCAAGCAGCACCAGGGTCAGCTATCAGTCACCCAAGCGGTGTTAGAAACCGGCCTCGGTTTCGACGAAGTCGAAGGGTTGCTGCGCGATATGACCAAATCAGGATACGTGGCTGTCGATAATCATCCTCAAACAGGGGTGGTGATCTACCGGTTTGAAGAACTCGCTGCTTAGACCCGTTGCCGATGGCTGTTTGAGCAAGGCCCTTATTCTCCCGAACCTTGCCAGCCGGCAAAACTTGGATTCATCGCCGCTCACTTAGTCCGTCTCTGACCACAAGCTAGCTTCAACTTACCCAGCACTTTGTATGTCCCCTCAGATTTTCTATTCAGCGTCGTGGGTCACATTGGCGTTTCTCGGCGGTGCTTGGCATGGGGGCGAAATAACGATCGCCCAGGCGCAAACTCCAGAGAGGGCGATTGCGCTACCAGCAGATGCAGAAATTGTGGAGATTTTGCTTGCAGGAGATGAGTGGGCTTGGGGCAATGCAGCCGCCTGCGATATGGAACGAGTCGCCTTTGGGGCCGACAGCCGCTTCATCACCTACGAGTCCCAGGAGGGAATTTGGGATGATGTGGGCTCAGCTGCGGACACGTTTGCAGTGGCAGATGGAACGCTGACTTACACTACTCAATACGAATATGACGATACGGCCATTACGATGACCTTTGAGGCAGAATTAGAGCTGGTTGCGGTGACTCCGAATCAAATAGACGGCATTGGTTTGAGCGGGGATTTCTACTCTTTATACAACTGCCCCGACAGCGTTGCTCGCGCTAGTGCAGCCCATTAATGGTTCAACAGCTTGAAGGCTAGATACTTCCCTTTGTGCAGTCATTTATCAACGACGGACTGCAACCCAGGTGCTGCTAGCCTGACCCATCCAATGATGACTGGCTTTAACAATCCACACTGGGAAATTCGGAAATAATGCCCTGATAAGTGTCGGTGACGAGATCGAGTTCATAATCTGCCGCAATGGTTTCGACCTTGAGAGCTTTCAGTTTTGCCGCACATTCGCTGGTTTCTAGAAGCTGTTCAGGCGAAGCAATTTGCTTCTGAATACCGGTAATAGCGGTGGCGCTTAGGGTGGAAACGGACGCAATCATGGTTGTCAATCGCCAGTTTCCAAACAGCGGCTCACCCGTCACCGCTGATTCTCCAGCGACAAAAGTCGCGATCACACCGAGCATAATACTCATGATGGTGTAGCGGCGATCAGTCGATTTAAGACGTTGCTTTTGAGCTTCTACTTTCTGCAAACTCTGTTGAATCTGCTTTCTCAAAACAGTGTGCTCGTAGTTAGCACCATCCGGCGATGAAGTATTTGCTTCCGGTGACATGGTCCCTTTCCCTGCCTGATAGCTAGATATCCTATCAAGATAGTATGAGATCGGGCCGTCACCAGTACTTAGTGTCCGGCCATGCGTTGACCAATGGTTTTGAGATCCACATCGGCGATCGCGCTTTCATAAACAAACTCACCATCACTCATGACGATGATGCGATCGGCCAGGGTCAGCAGTTCATCCAGGTCTACGCAGACGAGCAGCGCGGCGACGCGACGATTGCGGGCAGCCACAATCATGTCGTGAATAAAATCGACTGCCGCAAAATCGAGGCCAAAGCTGGGGTTAGCGGCGATCAGGAGTTGCACCTCATGGGCCGATAGCTCACGGGCCAGGACGGTGCGCTGCACGTTGCCCCCCGAGAGGTGACTGATCGGCGTTTCGACCGAGGGCGTCTTCACCGAAAAGGTTTTTACCAGGCTGGTAGCAGCGTGGCGAATCGCCTTGAGAATAAGCAGCAGATTCCACTTGGCCTGAGGTGGGCGATCGAAGGTGCGCAGGGCCATGTTTTCGGCCACACTCATCGTCGGTACGCAGGCATTTTTGAGCGGTTCTTCTGGCAAGGCATAGACGCTGTGCTTGGCCATCTCAGCTCGCGTGGCGGTGTAGGGCTCGCCGTTAACCTGTCGTTCCCCACTGACCGGCAGCCGCTGTCCCGACAAACATTCCACAAATTCACGCTGGGCGTTGCCCGATACCCCGGCAATGCCGACAATTTCCCCCGTGTGCACCCGCAAGTTTACTCCCTTGACGGCGGGCAGCCAGTTGTCCTTATTAGCATGCAGGTCAATGACTTCGAGTACCGGCGTTTGGGTATCGGCGCTGGTCTTCACCACCGATTTTTGCTGTCGCTCTTGCCCCAGCATCATCTCGGCCATCGCTTCGATAGACAGATCTTTGACGTGCCCCTGCCCCGCCAGTTGCCCGCGCCGCAAAATCGTCACCTCATCGGCAAACGCCTGCACTTCGCGAAACTTGTGGGTAATTAATAGGACGCTGAGATGGCCTTGCGACACCTCGGCCTTGAGCAGCCCCCGCACCTCGTCCGCCTCATCGGGCGTCAGCACCGAGGTGGGCTCATCCAAAATCAGCAGACGGCTTTTGAGGTAGATCTGTTTGAGAATTTCGAGCTTTTGCTTTTGTCC
The DNA here is from genome assembly GCA_937897665.1 of uncultured Halomicronema sp. Classification (GTDB taxonomy): domain Bacteria; phylum Cyanobacteriota; class Cyanobacteriia; order Phormidesmidales; family Phormidesmidaceae; genus Halomicronema. The sequence goes on from CALCPB010000279.1 coordinate 3,118, forward strand.
GGCAGCGAGCTGACCGACAGGCGTTTCCAGCTCCACGTGGAAGGGGGCATTGGCCATAAAGGTGCGCAGCTCATCCAGCTCTTGCTTCCAGTTGATCAGGGTTTTGCTGTCATAGCGCGAGAGCACCAAATTTTCGGCCACGGTCATGGCGGGCACTGAGGTGAAATGCTGATAGACCATGCCAATGCCGCAGGCGTGGGCATCTTTGGGACTATTATTCGTCTGGTGCTGACCGTCGATAACAATTTGCCCCGCCGTGGGGTGATAAAACCCCATGACGCACTTCACCAGGGTGCTTTTGCCCGCCCCGTTTTCACCCAGCAGCGCGTGCAGCGTCCCCGGTCGCAACGTCATCGACACCTGGTCAAGCGCAATAAAGCCGCCAAACCGCTTGGTCATCGCGACCACATCGAGTTGCGGAGGCGGAGCGGTGACCAGAGGATGCTGCTGGGTCGCGATTTCCATAGAATTAGTCATCGGCAAGGTTAAGGGGGCAAACGGGAGACTTCAAAGTGGCTGTGGGAGAACGATCTGACTTGTTGACGGCCGCGATCTGCTAAGCGTTAATTGCGTCGATCAGATCGGTAGAAGTTGCCACTGCACCAAAGACGCCGCCCTGCATTTTGATCATTTTGAGAGCCGCCAGGTAGTTGCCGTAATCGGTAGCCCCCGTACAGTCTGACAGCATCAGGCACTCGTAGCCGCGATCGTTAGCCTCGCGCATGGTGGTGTGTACGCAAACATCGGTCGTAATGCCGGTAAGAATGAAGTTTTGAATGCCCAATCGACTCAGCACCAGTTCGAGATCGGTGGCGTAAAACGCGCCTTTTCCTGGCTTGTCGATCACCACCTCACCGGGCAGCGGCGCCAGTTCAGGAATAATGTTCCAACCGGGTTCACCGCGCACCAAAATCTTGCCGCACGGGCCTGGATCACCAATCCCGGCACCAATTTGCCGCGATCGCCACTGCTTGTTTTCCGGTAAATCGGAAAGGTCAGGCCGGTGCCCCTCGCGGGTGTGCATCACGGTATAGCCCAGCGATCTCATCACCGCCAACAGCTTTTTTAACGGTTCAATCGGCGCGCGCGTCAGCGACAGGTCGTAGCCCATTTTGTCAACGTAGCCGCCCACCCCACAAAAATCCGTCTGCATGTCAATAACGATCAGCGCGGTGTTGTCGGGGCGCAGGTCGCCATTATAAGGATAAGGATAAGGGTCTGCGTTTACGGTGCGTCCCATGAGGGTATTGCCAGAATAGTCATGGCAGGCTTAACATTTCGCCTGCGATCGCCGATGTTCATTACGAACGGATTCACTTCAAAGTCACGATTCTTGATGGGTCACCTGGGCGCAGAAGACCGTCTGCAGTAACGGACAGTTGGCGACAAATGAATGAGCTGGGCGCTCAAGGATGGGGCGGTTTCCCCCCGTGGAGACTCAGATCACCCGCTGCGGCCAGCCCAGTGCCAGGGCCGGAAACTAGCCGGTCACCCAGGCCCAGTTCGGGCGGGGCGGTTATGCCCCTAGCCGGTCAGCCCAAGGAAACGTTAGGATGTTGCCAGAAAGTGAAGTTTTGTAACACGTGAGTTTTGTCATGGCCTCCCTCGATCTGGAACAGATTTCCCAGCAGCTAGAGAGCGACAGCAGTAAAGATCGCATGTTGGCCCTGGCGATGCTACGCAATGTGGAACCGGCGATCGCTGCCCCTCTCGTCAGAAAGGTAATTAACGACGTCAGTTTGCAAGTGCGATCGATGGCGGTGTTTGCCATGGGCATCAAGCCCGACGCCGAGACCTTCGATATTCTCGTCAAGCTGGTCGAAACCGACCCCGACTATGGCATCCGGGCCGATGCAGCAGGAGCCTTGGGCTATCTGGAAGATCCGCGAGGGTTTGAGCCGCTGGTGCGCGCCTTTTACGAAGATACTGACTGGCTGGTGCGGTTTAGCGCCGCCGTCTCGTTAGGCAACCTTAAAGATCCCCGCGCCCATGATGTGCTCATCGAAGCGCTCAGCAGCGACGAAGTCGTGATTCAGCAGGCGGCGATCGCGGCGGTGGGTGAAGTGGGCGATGTCACGGCAGTTGACAACATTCTCACCTTTGCCCAGGCAGAAGACTGGCTCGTACGCCAGCGCTTGGCCGAAGCCCTAGCTAACCTCCCCTCCCCCAAAACGGAGCCCGCCTTGCGGTTTATGACCAAAGACCCTCATCCCCAAGTGGCCGAAGCCGCGCGCATTTCACTGCAGCGATTAAGCGATCGGGCCAGCTAATCGCCATTCTCAATGGCTCGGAGAATGGCGACACCTACCCTCAGCAGTAGCAAATTGCCCCCGAAAAATCCATGCCCCCTGTCCCCAAATTTTGAGAAGTTTGGCGGCAGGGGGCTTTAAATATGAATCCTCTAATACCAGTTCTACGAAGTAGCGCTATAGCTTGGCGATCCCCCGCTGTCGCTGCCCCCTTCGACAAGGGGGCTACAGGCTTTTTTGATGTATAGTCCAAATTCAGCGAATTGGTATAACTCGGTTGCTCCGTTACCCAGGGATGAAGTTCCGACTCAATCTGGGGAAACCAGCTTGAATATTACATTGCCGACAGACAACGCCTTCTGCGAGGTCCAGGACGGCAGTTCGTCCTGGTCGATAGGGGTCTGGGGGGAAATCGAAATTCCCCCCAGTGAATCTGACAACGCAGCCAGAACATCGACTTGACAACCCGCTGCCAGCACTGACCAGAAGTCTGCCGCCATCTTGTGTCACCAGATGCCTAGAACCATCGACCCCCTTGCAGGCAAAATGGAATCATGGCGGTTCTTCACTCTTCTATGTTTCAAACCACCCGGCGGCGACTAGCACTGTGGTATACCACGGTCACCGCTGTCGTGCTGCTGCTGTTTGCCAGCGGCGTGTATTGGTATGTGCGCACTACCCTGGTTGAACGCGTCGATGACACCCTCAGCCACGTCGTCGAAATCGTGCAGCGATCGCTGGTCATTGAACCAGGGGGCAGCGGCGGGCAGCGCGTGCTTAGTGCGATGGATGGCACTGACAGCCTGACCGCGCCATCTCTACAGGTCAACGTGGAGGCCAGCTTTCGCAACAACGACCCCACCCCCGAAGACGACCACATCGACTTGGAATGGTTTGGCCCCACTGGCGAACTGCTGTGGTCCACATTATCCGAGCCGCTCGATCTGCCCGTGCGAGTCAATCCCCTGGGCAAAACGGTACACGTTAACGCCGAGCAGGTCGTGCGGCAGGTGACCGAACGCATTGTCGCGGGCAATCAGATTCTCGGCTATCTGCGCGTCAGCCATCCCTGGTTTGAAGTCACCAAACCCAGTCGGCAACTGCTGCAGGATTTGTCGCTGGGCATTAGTTTGATGATTGCGGCAGTCGCCACCATTGGCTGGCTGCTGTCGGGCATTGCGATCGCCCCGGTGCGCGAATCTTACCAGCAGCTCTAGCAGTTCACCGCCGATGCCTCCCTTGAACTGCGCAACCCGATCGCCGTGATTCTAACCAACGTGCAGGTAGCGCTGGCCGATCCCGAACCGGACGCCACCGCCCAGCAACAGCAGCTGCAGGTGATCGAACGACTGACCCGGCGCTTGGGGCGCTTGGTGGATGATTTGTTGTTTTTGGCCCGGCAGGAAGGCGGCCTGGTGCCTTTCAATCAAGAATACGTTGACCTCTCGCTGCTGCTAGCAGAGGTGATCGAAGAACAGAGCGCGATCGCCGATCACAAAAATATCAGCCTCGGCTGTCAAGCCTGCGAAGTGGCGCTGGTGGCCCTCGCGGCGGATGAGCCAACGCTACCCACTGCCGCTCATCCTGATTGGCAGGTGCGCGGCGACGCCGATCAGCTCACTCGCCTGTTTACCAACCTGGTGAGCAATAGCCTGCAGCATACCCCCGTCGGCGGTCAGGTCAGCGTCAACCTCGATCAGAGCCGTCGCCAAAATCAAACCGCGATTCACGTAATAGTCAAAGATACCGGGGTGGGTATTCCCCCCGAGGCGCTGCCCTACATTTTTGACCGGTTTTATCGGGCTGATCCGGCCCGGCAGCGATCGGGGGCGACGGGGTCGGGGCTGGGGTTGGCGATCGCTAAAGTCATTGTCGAAAACCACGGCGGTACCATTGACCTCAAAAGCACCCCTGACGAAGGTACGGAAGTGACTGTGCGGCTACCGCTGCAGGCCGAGATGCCCAGTCGCTAGCAACCTGAATCAGCGGTTGGCACAAAGCGCAATGTAACCTGGCTAGGCAAATTTCCTCCGCCTATAGTGGTATCAAGATTTTTGCGACAGACCT
>CALCPB010000280.1 GCA_937897665.1 uncultured Halomicronema sp.
GGGGGCTCCGCCTTTGACGCCTTGAGCGGAGCCACATTGACGCCGATCAACTCAAATGTGGGCGATCGATCGAGCAAGATGACCACGGCATAGGCTGCCGTCTGCAGTTGGCTTACCGGTGCCTGCGGATATTCACGCTTCAGGATCTCGCCCACGGCCCAGAGCATCTTGTCATAGCTCTTTCGCAGGCGATCGCGCACGGTTGCGGATCGCGTCGCATAAGCCACGATCTCGACCCAAAGGATTTCCGTCCGCTCAAGCGCATCCTCCGAACCGTAGAACGCGTCAACGAGTTCCATAAAACCGGCCGACGGTGCCAGATTCGCCAGAGCGTCATTCGTGCGCGAGTCAAAGGCATCAACGATGCGCTGGGTCATCGCCTCGACCAAAGCCTCTCGACTCCCGAAATAGTGGCTGATCATTTTCCGATCCATCCCCAGTACCTGAGCGATGTGCTGAAACGAGCTGCCCTCAATCCCCCGCTCTAGGATGCACTGCTCGAAAGCATCGAGGATGTCCTCTCGCCGCTCGGCGGCCAGGTTTTTTCGTCCCATGACAAACACTCCTATATGTGCGATCGCCGACCATTCCTCCCTGAGACTACAGGATGCCGACAAGGGTTGACAAAATAAATTCACCATCTGTAGAATCAATTTAAATTCACCAGATGATGAATTTTTAAAAGCGTCAATTTGAACTGAGTTTTCGGCGTGAGCACTCCCAAGTGTCCGCCCTGAAAACCGTATAGGAGGACATCATGAATCAAGGCCAAACCATAGAACCGGCAGCTTTCGACACGATTATTGTGGGGGCAGGATTATCTGGGCTGTATGCGGCACGAGTCTTATCCCAGGCGGGGCAACGCGTCGCTGTGCTCGAAGCCCGCGATCGTGTCGGGGGACTCACTTGTTCCGAATACAGTGAATATCTCGGAGAGCACGTCGATCTAGGCGGTGCTTGGCTAGCTGATGCCCATACGCGAATGCATGCCCTTGTTCAAGAATTCAATGTGCCTTTGATTCGGCAGTTTGTGACCGGTAAAGAGGTAGCTGTTGATGGAGAAACTCGCCACCTCGGCGACGTGGGCAGTTTCCCCGGACGGCAAGCGGTGCTGCCGGAACTCCAAACTGTCATGGCCAAGTTGGAGCGTGAGTTAGCCGACCTAGACATTGACGCACCTTGGGCCCATGCAAAAGCCGACGAACTTGACGCCATGCCCTTCGCTGGCTGGATGAATCAGAACGTCGAGTCTCCCGGCTTCCACACGTTAATGACCGCCAGCACGAACGCCTTCTTTGGGGTCAGACCAGAAGAAGTCTCCTGCCTCGAAGTCATGCATTTGTTCAAAACCTGTGGCGATATCCTCTTGATGGGTGACACCCATACGGGTGGCCAGTCTGCCCATATGATGGGCAGCCAGTTGGTTTCTCAAGGATTGGCCGCAACGGTCAACGGGGTCGTATCACTCAGCTCGCCCGTGCGCCGTATCATCCAAGATGATCAGGGCGTCACTGTCGAGTGTGACGTAACCACTTGGCATGGCAAACACCTGATCTGCGCGCTGCCACCAGTAATGATCAATCGGCTTGAGTTTGAGCCGATGCTGCCTGCCTATCGCCGCGAGTTTCATCAACGCTGCCCGATGGGCCGATATGCCAAGGCTATCCTCACCTACGAGACGCCCTTTTGGCGCGATCAAGATCTCTCGGGTGTGGTCATGAGCATCGACAACAGCATGACTGGCATCTTTGACCTCGGCGACACGGAGTCACAGCACGGGGTGATTACGGTGCTGTTTGGTGGGGAGACCTCGATCCAGTTGGATGACGCGACTGAGGCTGAACGCGACCAAATCATTCTTGACCAAGCCGCCAAAGCCCTAGGCGAACAGGCCCGCAATCCGGTGCAGATGGTGGTCAAGCAGTGGGCGGCTGAACCTTGGTCAAATGGCGGGGCTTGTTCCTACATGACACCTGGAACGCTCACGACCATTGGCGATCGCCTCTGGGAGCCTTGCGGACGCATCCACTGGGCTGGCACTCACCTATCGAAAGTCTGGCGCGGCTATATGGAAGGAGCTTGCGCGGCAGGCGAAGCGGCGGCGAATGCGGTGCTGACCGCGTAAAACAAGGGCGTTCAAATTAACGTTTGCAATTTCAAAGTGTCTTACACTGCTCAACTTTGTCGTTATCCCGGACTTAACTCAACAAGGATTTAGCATGAAAAATATAGTCTTTTCAAAATTTGGTGATCCCAAAGAAGTTCTTAGTCTTCAAGAGAATGGGTCTTTTCCCATGCCTGAAGGCAAGGCACGCGTAGATGTACTGTGCGCGCCTGTGAATCCATCCGACATTGCCACCATTGAGGGTCGTTATGGCGATCTTCCTGATCCGCCCGCTACACCCGGATTAGAAGGCATTGGGCGCGTTCGTGAAGTCAATGGCACGGGCATTGATGTTGGCTCTCTGGTGTTGCTACCTGGCGGTGGGACTTGGGCCACCGAAATGGTGCGCAATATTGAGGAGCTTGTGCCTCTGCCGCACGCGGATGTGGATCAACTTTCCATGCTGACTGTTAACCCAGCAACAGCGTATCTGCTGCTGCGAGATTATGTGGAACTCAAGCCAGGCGATTGGGTGATTCAATCCGCCGCCAATTCAGCGGTCGGGCAATATGTGATTCAACTGGGCAAGGCTCGTGGGATTAAGGTGGCCTGTGTTGTTCGCAGCGAAGCAGCAAAGGCCAAATTGCTAGCAGATGGGGCAGATGCGGTTTTCTTAGACGGACCTGATTTGATAGAGCACGTCCAAGCAGCGATCGGCAACAAAATGCGTTTGGCACTTGATGCGGTGGCGGGTGAAACATTTGGACGTCTAGCTGAGACTCTTGAACATAGCGGTACCCTCGTTTTATTCGGCGGTCTTTCCGGCCATCCCGCTCAGATCGACGATGGACTGATCATTTTTAACAACGTGCAGATTAAAGGATTTTGGTTGCTGCCCTGGATACAAAATGCCTCCACTGAGGAGAAGGCCGAAGTCTATGGGGCACTGACGCAAGAAGTCATTGCTGGGCGACTTCATGCAGATGTTGCGGCACACTACAGCCTTGATCAGTTCACCGATGCGATGCGGGCTTACGAAACACCAGGGCGCAACGGCAAGATTCTTTTCGCGCCCAATGGCATCTGAAATAGATCGATCAGTTGGGTGTAGCTCTTCGGGCATGTCTCCGCTAGAGCGAGCTCGTTGCCCAATCATCCTAAGCCTACGCCTGCCTAACCGTGTATCGGAGCAAGTATGAAGGGTTAGATGTCTAGCTTCGTCCGAAATGATATTCCCTACTTAACTTTATTTATCTACCTTCTTTGCCGCAATGAGGGCTGCCATGAAAAGCAAAGTTTCCTCGAAATTCGGTACTTTCACAAACGTTCTCAATGTTCAAACGTCTCAAACACTCGCTTAGGAAATTAGCGTCATGCGATTGCTCAAAGCAATTAAGCTTTCCCATTTGGTTTTGGCCGTTGCGATAACGCTGCTCATGGCTGACACAGTACCCCACCCCAGTTTGTCGGATGGACTCCTAGAAAATTCCTGAGGTCTGATACAGGGCGAGCCTGCTACGGCTGCCCCCTCAGCAACAACAATCGCCGATCTCAACTAGTGAGTGCTCGTTAGGATCAGAAATTCAATCATGTGCCAGTTTTTCCCTTCTCGGGAGGGGTGCCGTAGGCGGGGTGGGTTCGCTCCCCAGCATTCATGGTCAACCCACCCTTCTACCCCTCCCAGGAGGGGAAATGTGATCCCGATGTGCCTCAGGCCCAATTGCGGAATTTATATAATCCTCGCTCCTGAGCTTCGTTACTCTCAAGACGATCGCGATCTCCTCCCTCTCAACATTGACCCGTCCTTTACCCTTCGGCGAGAACTATGTCTACCCCTGCCAACCGTTCGTTGACCGTTGATCAGCAGAAAGCTGCCGCTACTGTCTTGGGTTATGCATTCGCCCAAGACTCGTTTATGGCCTATATGTTGCCCGATGTCCTCACTCGCATACAACAGCTCACCAAGCTCTTTTTGCCAGTCATTCGCTGTAGCCAACGCTATGGTGGCGTTGACATTACCCCTGATGATGGCGGGGTTTTGGCTTGGGTGCCGGGCAAGATTTTTGCCAGTCCGCTCAAATTCCTAGAACGCTGCCGCAGCGGGATGCTCTGGCTCCCTTGGTCAGTTGGGCGATCGGCTTTTCAGCGGCTCATGGTTCACGATGACGTGTGTGAACGGGCCCTCATCCACCATGCGCCCAAGGACTTTGCTTACCTTTGGGCAGTGGGTGTACGTCCTGACCAAGCGGGCAAAGGCCTTGGCAAACAGATGATTCAATCGGCCCTGAATGACATGCGACAGCAGGGCTACACCACTTGTTGGCTATGCACCGAGAATCCCCATAATGTGGACCTTTATGAACACTTGGGCTTTCAGCAAGTGCACACCGAAATTCCCTCGGGTAGCAAACAGCAGTATTGGTTGATGTTTCAAAACCTGTAGAGAGTACTTCGCGCGCCTGATTGGATCGATGAGATGACTAATCGCCCATACTTAAATTAGGACAAGAAACATGACTAATCCACAAACCAACGTCTCGCTTGTTGAGCAACTCCCTGCCCTCATTCCCAACAGACTAGAAGAGGCCAGAGAATACTTTCGCGATGACTTTGTTTGGCACTATATCAATCCTGAACTGCCGCAGATTCAAGGCGACTATGATGGCTTAGAGGGTTTGAAAACGTTTTTTATGAAACTGGGTGAGTTGACCAATAACACTTTTAACGTTCAGCTCAAACAAGCCTATGCTGTGGGGCACGAATTTGTCGTAGTGCACGCTTGCCCAAGCATGACAATCGAAAACTATGCGTTTGAAACAGATGCTGTTGTTGTCTGGAGAATGGTGGATCAGCGCTTTAAGGAAGCTTGGGATATTCCAGGGT
>CALCPB010000281.1 GCA_937897665.1 uncultured Halomicronema sp.
AATACTTAGACGTTGAGTCGGTGGCCTTGGCATCGTGATGATCTCCACCGCTGCCCAGCCAATAGAACTCATCGCAAATCATCCTAGCCAAAGGCGAGAGGGCAGACATGGCAAAGTGTCGAGTGGGCTTATTATTTGGCGGTTGCTCCGGCGAGCACGAAGTGTCGATCTGCTCAGCCCAGGCGATCGCGGGGGCGCTGTCGCGCGGCCACAATCAAGGTCAGTATGCTGTGGTGCCGGCTTACATCACCAAGGCTGGCGTTTGGCGATTTGGCGATGAGGCGGCTGGTGTTTTGCAATCTGGGCAGGCATTGGCAGCCGAGGAAACGGTAACGGCTGCGAGCCGGTTGCCTGATGCCCAACAGATTGACGAGATTGATGTGTGGTTTCCGGTGCTGCATGGCCCCAACGGCGAAGACGGCACAATTCAGGGGCTGCTGTCGCTACTGCAGAAGCCGTTTGTCGGCTCTGGCGTGCTGGGGTCAGCGGTGGGTATGGATAAGCTGGCGATGAAAACGGCCTTTGCCCAGGCGGGGTTGCCCCAGGTGAAGTATGTGGCCGTGTCGCGGGCCGAGGTGTGGTCTAATCCCTGTGTGTTTCCGAAGCTGGGCGATCGCATTGAGACCGAGCTGGGCTATCCCATGTTTGTGAAACCGGCGAACTTGGGCTCCTCAGTCGGGATTGCCAAGGTGCGATCGCGGCAAGAGCTGGAAGCCGCACTAGACAGTGCTGCCAGCTATGACCGCCGATTAATTGTGGAAGCCGGGGTAACTGCCCGCGAGGTGGAATGTGCGGTACTGGGCAACGATGTACCCAAAGCCTCGGTGGTGGGGGAAATCACCTTTAGCAGCGACTTTTACGATTATGAGACCAAATATACGGCGGGGCAGGCCGACCTGGCGATTCCCGCTGACTTGCCTACCGCGATTGTGCAGCAAATTCAAGAAATGGCAGTGCAGGCGTTTCAAGCGGTGGATGCGGCGGGGCTGTCGCGGGTCGATTTCTTTTATGAAGCAGCGACCGGCGCGATTTATCTCAACGAAATCAACACCCTGCCGGGCTTTACACGAACCAGTATGTACCCGATGCTGTGGCAGGCTAGCGGCGTAGCGTTTGAAGACCTGGTCGCTCGGCTAGTGCAGCTGGGCCTAGAGCGCACAGACACCCAAACAGCCTAACGAGGTCGTTAGAATCGGGGTTCGCTCCCGTGCAGTCAATTTCCCGTTTTGGTATCCCCATGACGATCGCTCACCTAATTGCAAAATTTGAAGCCTGGGCTCCGCCCCAGTGGCAAGAGAGTTGGGATAACTGCGGCTGGCAGATTCAGCCAGGAATTCTGGAAGCAGTACCGCAGGTACTGGTCTGCCTGACGCCGACCCTGGCGGTGATGCGAGAGGCGATCGCCCTGCAGCAAGCGGGCACGCCGATCAATCTGATTGTGGCTCACCACCCGCTGATCTTTAGTCCCTTAAAGTCGGTGCAGCGGGGTGAGGCGATTGGCGAGATGGTGCATCTAAGTATGGCCCACGGCATTGGGGTGTATACTGCCCACACCAATTTTGATCAGGTGCCCGATGGTACTGCCGACGTGCTGGCCCAATTGCTGCAGTTAGAGACGGTGGAGGCGATTGTGCCGACGCAGCCGACAGTGGGTTATGGCCGGGTGGGCAATTTACCGCAGTCCCTGACCCTGCGACAACTCCTCGCTGAAATTCAACAGCAGCTGGCCCCACCCGATTTGATCTATTCGCCGGAGGCTGACCTGACACAGACTGTCGAGCGGGTGGCGGTGCTGGGCGGTTCGGGCGCGAGCTTCATCGGTGATGTCGTCAAGACGGGGGCGCAAGTCTACCTGACCTCTGATTGCAAGTTTCATCAATTCCAAGAAGCGCGCGATCGCGGTCTAATCCTAGTAGATGCAGGGCACTACGCCACTGAGCGACCGGCCTGTGAGCGATTGGTGGCTAAGCTAATGAGCCTGGGGGCGGCAACGGCTCGGCTGAGCGATCGCGATGAAGACTTTCGGCAGTTTTTCACCGCGAACCCCAGTTTGGTCAAGACATCTTGAATAGCTGAAACTCCGCATTGATCAGCCTCTCAATTTTGTCTTCCAAATTCCGACTGCCGATTGCCGACTGCCGAATTCTGCCACACCGCTACGGCTCAGCCCGCCACGTTCAAGGTCTCTTCTGCAGGGCTTTGAGCAGATCGCGACGTTCTTGAGGCGTCAGGCCAAACAGGAGGAAGCGCGCTTCTTTCACCAGCAGGGCGACGGTTAGCCCCACGCACAATCCCAGACCGGCGGCCGCGAGCCGATTAAATGCCAGCCCATAGCGAATGGCGGCCCAGGTAAAGTGTTCTGCTGCCTGCTGCCAGGTGCGTCTGAGGCTCCAAATGCTAATCACCCCAGCGGTGGCCCACAGCCCCAGCGTGACTAACCACCAACGCCGCATCCAAACGCGCCTTAGGGCCAGCATCCGTGCCGTATATGGGGGGGAAGCTTCAGGCTGCACAAGGATTTACAACCAACAGACGGCTCTGACCGAATCAAGGCGTTTCTTCGACGGGTTGCCCCGCCTCAGGCAGACCGGCAATGGCCTGACCAGACTGGACGCGCCACCAGGCCAACAGCGTACTCGCGACAAAAATGCTGGAATAGGCCCCCGCCAAGAAGCCCGTAATTAACGCCAAGGCAAAGAATTTTAGGGTTTCGCCCCCAAACAGGACAATTGCCACCAGGAGCAATATGGTCGTCAGGCTGGTGTTGATGGAGCGGGTCAGGGTCTGATTGACGCCATCATCGACCAGATCATTAATGTGACGCTCGGGATGCAGTTTAATATTTTCGCGAATGCGATCGTAAATGACGACGGTATCATTCACTGAGAAGCCCACAATCGTCAGCAGCGCCACAATAAACAAGCTGTTGACCTCCACCTGCAGCAGTAGCCCCAGCCAGGCAAACAAGCCCATCGTAATCACCACATCATGCAGCAGCGCCACGATCGCCAGCAAGGCATAGTCGAGCTGAAACCGCACGCTGAGATAAATGACAATCCCGGCAAAGGCCACAATCAGCGCAATCAGCCCTGAGGCAAACAGCTGTTGGCCAATCACCGGCCCTACCGAATCGATTTGAGTCGATTGGTTATCCAATGGCCCGAAGGTGGTCGCCAGGGCCGAGCGCAGGGTCGATTCTTCGTCAACGTCGAGGTTGCGGGTGCGGATAGAGACGCTTTGACCGTCATCTCCTGCCACCTGAATCACCCCTGTTTCTAAGCCCTGTTGCGCCAGCAAGGCCCGCACATCAGCCGAGTCAATGGGCGCAGTGCAGTCAGCCTGGGTACAATCGCGCACGATCTGAATGCGGGTGCCGCCCGCAAAATCGAGGCCAGGGCGCAGCGGTGCCCCCAATTGCTGCCAGCTAATCACCATGCCAATCAGGCTGGCCACAATGAATAGACTGGAAATCAACCACCAGAACGGTCGCTGTCGAATAATATCTAGCTTCATGAGTTCGAAGGAGCGGTGGTGGACAGACCGGGGCAAAAGAGTTCCGGCTTGCGAAATTGGGGTAACCCCAAGGAAACAAACAGCAGCGTGCGGCTGCAGGTGACGGCGGTGAACAAGCTAATGACCACGCCAATGGCGAGCGTGAGCGCAAACCCTTTCACCAAACCAGCGCCGAACCAAAAGAGAGCGGCGCAGGCAATCAGGGTGGTGACATTGCTGTCAAGAATGCTCGAAAATGCTCGGTAAAAGCCTGATTCGACGGATCGATACAGGGTTTTGCCGCTTCTCAGCTCTTCGCGAGTGCGTTCAAAAATCAGCACGTTGGCATCGACGGCCATGCCAATACTCAGAATAAAGCCCGCGATGCCGGGCAGCGTCAGGGTAACGCCAAAGGCATTGAACGCCGCGAAGGTCAGCAGGGCGTACACCACCAGGGCAATATCGGCGAGCACGCCCGGTAGCCGGTAGTAAACCGCCATAAAAATCAGCACCAACACCAAGCCCACGATCGCGGCGTAGAGGCTGCGGCGAATACTGTCTTGGCCCAGGGTCGGTCCGACGGTGCGCGTCTCGACGACGGCAACGGGCAAGGGCAAGGCTCCTCCTCGAAGCTGAATGGCTAAGTCACTGGCCCCTTCTGCATCAAAGTTGCCCGAGATGACGGCCCCTCCGGTAATGCCCGTTTCGGCATAACGCACGTCTACCGTCGGCGCACTGATCAGGCGATTGTCTAAAAAGATGCCCAGACTGCGGCCCGTACCGGCCACGTTGCGACTGAGCTCGGCAAACTGATTGCCGCCTGCGGCATCGAAGTCTAAGACGACCTCCCACTGGTTGCCGCCCTGGCGTGGCTGGGCATAGGCATCGGTCAGTCGCTCGCCGGTCAAGGCGGCCGGGGCGAACAATTCGCGAATGGCCCGATTGCTCTCGCGAATCGCGGTTTGCACTGACTGAATCTGTTGTTCTAATTCGGCCGGCACCGGCGTGTTGTCAGGGTCAGCCGTCGTGGCGTTCAACAGACTTTGATTGCCGGTTTCAGCCGCCTGCTGGAGCGTTAGCAGTTCGAGCTGATGCTGCTGCAAAATCTGATTTTCAATTTGAAATTGCTGGTTGGTTTCGGGTCTCTGTGACCGAAACTCGAGCTGTGCCGTTTCTCCCAGCACGCGCTGGGCCTGTTCCGGATCGCTCACCCCTGGCAGCTGCACCAGCAGCTGATTTTGCCCCAAGATTTGCACTGATGTTTCCGACACGCCCAACTCATTGACGCGGTCAGAAATCACTCGCTGCACGGCTTCTAAGTCCGTCTCGGTGAGGGTGGGAATTTTCTCGGTGGTCTCGACCTGCAGTGTCAGCTGAGTGCCGCCGCGCAGATCCAGCCCCAGCCGCGTTGGGGTCGCGGAAATGAGGACGATCGCGGCGATCGCGAGGCCAAAAATCATCGCCAGCAGCAGCCGTTGTTTGCCCATACCGTTCCTAGACTCGCAGCATTATCATTATCATCATTGGCTTCCTGATTTAGCTAAGGTTGCACAGTGACTTGGCTCTCTAGTGTACCGCTGAAAGCTCAGTGCAGATCCTCGAAAGCGCGTCGCCGATTGAGCGCATAGTTCAGGAGGGCATCGCGATTCTGCCGTGGCCCCTGGCCGATGCATCGCCTGAGCCGGCAATGGCGGTATCGTCTCTGCACCTGGGGTTGCTGAAGACAGCTCACCCCATATCGTGCCGCTTTTGGGCCTGCTATGAGCGTTAAAAAACGCCAGTGATGGACGATCACCTCACGGTTCATCCACGCTCAGGGCGGTCTATTCTGAGAAAACTTAAGTCGGCCTCCGGTGCCTATGAACGCTGCGTCTGAGATCCACGATCGCTTTGTCACCATCGCCCATGATCTGAGTCCGGTCTTGGCTGAGGCGATCGCGCGCACTGAGCCGATTGCCCTGCAGTCGCATCAGGATGCTCCCTTAGCCGAACGCTTGTGCCGGGCGGTGGCAGGGCAAC
>CALCPB010000282.1 GCA_937897665.1 uncultured Halomicronema sp.
ATTGCCCCTGAGGACTAGGTACTGGATGTGGCTTGCGGCACCGGTGAGCTAGAACGCCGACTCACGGCCCAGCATCCTCAGCAAACTATCGTCGGCGTGGATCTTTCGGCGCAGATGCTGGCGATCGCACAGCCAAAATGTGTTGATCATCCCCACGTCAGCTTTCAGCCAGCGTCGGCCTCAGCGTTGCCCTGGCAGCATCCGCAGTTTGATGTGGTGGTTTGCGCTAATGCCTTTCACTACTTTGATGCGCCTGATGCGGTTTTAGGCGAAATGCAGCGGGTGCTGCAGGCCAACGGTCGGGTGTTCCTGTTAGATTGGTGCCGCGATTTTGTGGTCTGTCGATTGTGTGACTGGGTGCTGGGCTGGTTTGATCCGGCGCACAAGCGCTGTTACACCGAGGCCGAACTGCACAAATTGTTGGTCACGGCAGGGTACAGCATCCAGCGATCGCAGCGAGTTCGCTTTGGCTTGATCTGGGGCTTGATGGCTGTCGAAGCCGTCATCGATGACAGCAAGAACAAAACCGATATCCGGAGAAATTGAATGAAACGAGTCATGTTTGTCTGCAAGAAAAATTCCTCGCGCTCTCAAATGGCGGAAGGCTTTGCCAAGACTTTAGGGGCTGGCAAGATTACCGTCACCAGTTCTGGGTTAGAAGCCAGTCAGGTGCGGCCCGAGGCGATCGCCACTATGAAAGACATTGGCATCGATATTAGCGACCAGACTTCCAATGCCCTAAGTGAGTCCAAACCAGAAGATTTTGATGCCGTGATTTCACTCTGTGGCTGTGGCGTCAACCTGCCCCCCGAGTGGCTCACTCGCGAACACTTTGATGACTGGCAATTGGACGACCCAGCAGAACAGCCAGCAATCTTTCCTCGTGTACGGGACGAGGTGAAGGAGCGAGTAGAGGCACTAATCGACCAACTCCAGTCGGTAGAAGCCTAGTAGACTGCGGCATGAGCTGCCAGTCCTGATTTCGGGCGGGGGCCAAATCATACGGCGATTCAGTACTGCCAAGCTTTCGTGCCGACTAGGGGCCTCGAGCAAGATAGTGTGGCGGGAAAACGTGTTGGTTTAATCTTAGCTGCGCTATTCGTTACTGGCATCATTTTTGTTCTATCGCTAGAGTCTTTAGCCTATAAGGAATAAAAAGTAAGTTTCGAGTGTGAGGATAGTCAATTAGCGCATCATCAGGGCTAAGAATAGGGTCGGCAACAGTGTTGTGAAACGTAGCGTCAAAGCACCAAAAGCGTTATGCCCATACCGAAGAAATAGATCGTCTGCTTGAGCGAATCAGACGCGAGCAGCTCCGAACTGTAGTGAAACAGCTCAAAGACAGTAGTCAGAAAGTTCGACGCGCGCACATTCTCCTGAAAGCGGATGCAAGCGCCCCCAACTGGAGCGATGAACGGATTTCAGAAGTCTTTTGTTGTCGGATAAAAACGGTTGAGAACAGCCGTCAACCGTCACGAGTAAACAACTTGAGCCCATCAGCGAAGGTCCGTTGGTCGTTATTGGTTAGGTTCTCTGATTTTGACGTTAGGTTCTTTCATCAGGCTGGAGTGGGCAAAGCCCGCCAGCACTGCCCCCCAAATTGGTGCAATTCCAAAGAGCCAAACTTGGCTCGGCAAAGCGTCCCTAGCAAAGATAGCTGAGGCTGCTCTTACTCTTCGGGGTTGACCTGCAAATTGACTGCTAGCTCATCTTGCAGCCAGTTGATGATTTGCAGGCGCTCGCCTTCGGTGAGATAAAACTGCC
Organism: uncultured Halomicronema sp.; assembly: GCA_937897665.1. Taxonomy (GTDB): domain Bacteria; phylum Cyanobacteriota; class Cyanobacteriia; order Phormidesmidales; family Phormidesmidaceae; genus Halomicronema. Next base: position 1,765 of record CALCPB010000282.1, read on the forward strand.
CAGTGCGTCGCAGGCGATCGTTGATATCTTCCATGTCGGCCAGGGTAAACAGGCCGGCTGTGGTAGCGATATTGCATAGCAAATCGTCCCGCCCTTGCTGATCGAGGCTGTCGTAGCGATAGCGAGCAATTTGTTTGCTGAGGCGGCTAAACGTGGGGTTACTCCAGTCCAACCGCTGCTGCCGTTCGGCCGAAATCCGCTCACCGGCTGCCATTTTGGCGTAGTCGGTATCCAAAATATCGAGATGGACGATTTTAGGTCGCTGATTCACAAGCCAATAAAATCCTAAATATCTCCATAGGCTTAAAAGTGAGCAGGGGTGAACCTCGTGTCACTTCTGAGCCCGATGCCCTTGCTTCACCACAGGATAGTGTATTTTTCGGAGCAAGTTGAGCCCCATCAGCATTTTTTCACGCCTCGGGGTGCCATCGGTTCACTAAATTGACTCTCTGAATTGACAAAGGAGTGGAAATTGCTCCGGAATAGTTCCGCACTATAAGGACGATCCCGGCCAACGTTACGGTTCGTTGCATCCATTCCTGGCCAACCCTGGTGCTGTGATACGTTCGGTAATGTTGAGATACCGCGTTCTGTTACGGAGAGAATCAACTGTGTTGGCATCTTCCAAGCATTCTGCTGAAGTCGCTGAGTCTGCTCGCGAAGCCTGTAGTGATTACGTTGCTCACCTGCAATTGCACATGGCGCTTCAAGCTAAGAATTTGGTTCCTTCTTTAACTCAAAATAGCGATCGCCGAGAGCATCTGCTTCATCAGACTCAGGCCGATCTTGAGAAGATGATCTCGCGCCAAGGTTTCTAAAATCTCATCATTTTGCATCTGTATTAAGGCTCCTCTGGGAGCAGTGAACCCGAACATGGGCTGGACTGAATAGGTTCTGCCCTATCGGCAACCTCATGCAAAGTCCCTTTTTCAAAACTGGAGAAGGGACTTTGAGGTGTTAGGGCTGTGCACTGAAGCCAAATTCCAGAACGTCAACGTTTTTTGTAGAGGGGTGGCCATGTTAAACCCCGATACTCGGCATGCTTTTTCTTGAGGCGATCACTCAGGCCATCGCCGTCCGGCGGTACTGGCAGACTAGTGCAGCGTCAAAGCTTAATTTTAGGGTAGACGGAAGTGAGCTTGTATCTAG
>CALCPB010000283.1 GCA_937897665.1 uncultured Halomicronema sp.
AGAGTCGCTGCCTGCAGCTCCGGCACAATTTCGAACAGCTCCGTTTGAAAGGTTTCCAACAGGGCTTGCTGAGTCGGAAATTCCTTCTCTTTATAGCAATAGGCATGCAGCTCAACGACGCTACCGCCGGTGCGCTCAGCCCAGTCAATATAGTCTTCTTGAATGCGGTGATAGAGGGTGATGCTGTCGGTGAGCCGATAGCCTGACAGTGAGGTAAACCAGCTGTGTGCCCAGTCAAAATCCCGGTCAAACCAAAAGCGACCGACCGCGAATGGATCGGCTACCTGGAGTTGATCGACCTGCATGGCAACGGTCGTTTCAACCGGCCCTGCTGATAGTGATAACAGCTGCTTAATGCCGGGAATGTCAGCGGCGAGGATGTAGTAGTCGGCTTCCAGCGTTTCAGCGATCGCCGGGGCGTCAGGATTCGCGATCGCCACCAGCTGAATCTGGTCGTCCGATCGTTCCAAAACCCGATAACGAGTTAAGTTTTCACGGGCAGGCCCGCCCAGCACTTCGCCATCATTGGCATATACAGCGCCATGGCAGGGACAGGCGTAGCCCTCGTCGGCCCCGGTTGGCTGCACGGTTTTTTGCACGGTGCAGCCCTGGTGGGTACAGGTCAGTGACAGAGCTTCTGACGTGCCTGGTCGATGACTAAAGACGCGATCGCCCGCGCCAAAATATTCCATCTCGGGGGTGCTGAGCAGCGGGTTGCGATCGACCCAAAAGGGCACGGGCTGGGCGGCGACCGCTCCCAGTTGATAGGTTACGTGGGTGAGCTGGTCATTTTGCCAGCCCAATTCGCTCACTGTTGCGCCTGTAATTACTTGGCCGCCTCGGTCCGTAATCGCTGCCACGATGGGGTCGACCAGGCTACGGCCCATATCTTGACAGGTGCCGTTGAAAGCCAGCCCTTCAGGATTGCCAAAAAAGTAGAAGTGAAAGAACTGCATGAGTTCGCCGGCGCTCATCGTGTCGGGCGCATTGAGGCTTGATTTGGCAAAGGGCAAAAAGTAGAGATCGTAAAGTCCTTGGGGAAAATCCTCTTGTACCCATTCGGCCACAGAAATTTGATCGAGCCGGTTGAAGCTTTGGGGAGCCCGAAACCCGGTGATTTCACGAAACACCTCTAGGTGCTTGAGTTTGGCCAGGTTGATGCCCCACTTCAACCGGTTGGGCGAATTGACGGCTAGGTCGATTACGTTCCACGGAAAGGCCGAGTGGCTAGGTCGAAAGACTTCCGGCTGATACCCCTCTTTATAGACGACAGAGTAGTAGTCGAGCGATTTAAAGTTGCGGCGAATATCCAGTTCTTCAACCAGCCCAAACAGGTTGTAATACTGGGGAAAGAAGCCATGAAAACCATGCTCCATCATGAATTGCTCATCGCCCACTTGAATCGGCCAGCTGGCAATTTTGCCGCCCAGTTGTGGCGATCGCTCCAGCAATATGACCTGAACACCGCGCTGGCTCAGCTCATAGGCCGCGGCTAATCCCGCTAAGCCACCGCCTACTACCACGGCTTTGAGGGTTCGCTGCGGCTGGTGCGGCAGCGTCAGCGCATCTTGATGATGAATGGTCGGCTGCGGCTTACTAAACCGGGAGTAACCGACCCCAGCAGCAAGGGTGCCAAATCCAAAAAGCTTGAGAACACTGCGCCGAGACAGGGCTTGCAGAGAAGAAAGTTCCGAGATAGGGAGCATGTATGCCGCAATTCAGTAGACATTAACGGGGGCGTGTATCGAGCTTGATTGCAAATGCTGTCTGACCGCTCAGGCCACCGCCGTTTCAGACATTGCCGGAAAAATCAGTGAGTTCCCCAGAACTAGAGGGTAATTTTAAAATTCACGCCTTAAATCTTAACGATTCTCGCTCTGCTGAGGTAGGGAATTCACCGATAATTCGGTCTGTCTGCCTATAATCCTTTCTTATCAATAGGTTCGGTCTTGGAAGTTGACTCTCATCATTGATTGCTCGCTGCGTCGGCGCTCGCGCCTCGCTCCAGACTGTTCAAGAAGTGAGGATGAGCCGGATGGGTTGTCTGGTCGCCCGGCATACAGTATGCCTGGTCAGGTCATGACGGCAGCTAAGCCCTGAGGACAGTGTGTAGGGCGCAACTGCCATTGGACTGATGGCTGAGCCGCGCTCTAGGGACGCTCAGCATCGGCGGCAGCCTCATTCATGGGCCGAGCTGGGTCTGGGGCGTCGTTGGCCGGCGATGCCTCCTGAGGGTCGCGTTCATTTTCAACCGCTGGCGCGACCAAGGTCTCTGCGGTCGAATCGGAGAGCACATCGCTGTCATCGACTACCGGTGCGCCGTCGTTGGCGGTGGGTGGCGTTGCTGCCTCCGGCTGTTCAAAGGCACGGGTGCTGGCAATCCCCGCCGTAGAGACGGTTAGCACCTGGGGGGGCGTGGCATCGGGTGGATAAATCAAATCGACGACAACATTGTTTTGAGCTTGCGGCGGTAGCAGCAGGCGTAGCAAGGGTTCGCCCTCATCGCCTTGTCGCTGCACTAAGTGAACGTATCGCGTTTGTTTTTGCCCGGAGGCGGTTTGGTATTGCACGCGCACAGTACCGCGAAAGAAAATGCGGTTGGGTGGATTGCGCAAGAACCGCAGGCCGTAGGGTAGCGTTTCATCTTGCAGGGGCGTTTGCAGCCGGACAACGATGCGCTGCTCACTATCAGAATCGTTGTAGAGGGGTAGCTTGACACTATAGTGAATGCCGTAATTACCGTGAGCCCGGTAGGCAGTGTCAGGATACCGGGCCAGCATCGGAGCGCTCTGAATCTGTTGAGTGCCAAAGGTGTTGTAATCAACCGTGCTCAGCACATAGGAGATGGCCTCACCCGGGCGTGGAATAGTGAGCCGATCGCTGTCGGGGCTGTCGGCGGCGACGGCTTCCCACTGTGAGCCTGCGGCGACGCCCGCCACGCGACCATAAAAAAATCGACCGCTGCGATCGCTGTCCTGGTACGCCTCCGGGTTAGAGGGAGCAATGTCTCGCGGCCCGGCCAAATTGCCATTGACGAGTAGCGCTAGCCATTCCTGCAATGTGGGAGCGCGCTCTTGGCCTTCTAAAGTGCGCGGGGCGTACATGGCTAAAGTTGCCGCATAGACCGGCCCATCACTTGACATATGCAGCAGCAGCGATCTCCCATTACTCGGCAGTTCGCGAGTATCTCCCTGAGGAATGACCGACGCCACGGGGGCCACACTGCCAGTGATGGGTGCACCTGGCAAAACTGCGCCGGGGGGCAGCGTCGCATCAGCGGCAAAGGGCAGGCGCCGTAGTGGAATCGGTGCATTGAGTAAGAGATAAGCGCGCTCAGGCGGAATGACCACACGCCGAGGCCACTGGGGTTGTCCCCGGCCTTGCAAAAAATCCGTGACGGTGCGGCTGCCGGGCCCGGCAAAAACCTCCCCATTGGGATTCATGCGCAGAGCCGGCAAATCATAGAAAGGAGCATCTTGGCTGAGGTAGCTAACTCCCTGCTCAATGGTGACGGTTACCGGTTCGTCGCTGGGGTTATAGAGAACGCCGCCGACAAATAAGGTGCGGCGATCGTCGTAGGCCACCCCGCGGGCAATATGATGGGCAAAAAAGTCAAACCGCCCTTCAAAAGAGTAGTCTAGGTGAGCGTCCCCGTTGGCCATATCATCAGCTGGGAAGGTTGACAGTAAGATGCCTTCTTGCTGAATCAGCTCCGGACTATTGCTATTAAATACCGGGGTCGTGTCGAGCTGACCCGGCAGCGGTCGCACCTCATAGAGGGAGGTAAATTCGTTAGGGATTCTCGGTAAAGCGGTGCCCTCGATCGGGGGAACAGCAGCGATCTGAGGAGGCGCTTGCAGCGGCGGCGCGATCGCGACAGCCTGGACAAGTGGAAGCCATGCAAGTGCAGTTAACATAAGCTAATCGTAACGGGATGGGAAACGTCAAACGTTGATGCGTGGCAGATACTGGCTTGAGGGCTAGCCTTCGGTCAAGTCTTGAGAGCAGGTGTGGACGTCGGTTGCTTAAGGGGCTCAGCGACACCGGTTCAATCACTCATGAAGCCGATGCTCCACGGTTGAGATCCATCAAGCACCGAGTCTCAAAATATCATCTCGCCTGCTTTCTATTCACCTGGCGAGGTAAATCCTCAGGAAACTAGTCATCAAAAACTCATCACCCAACGCCGGATGGTGACCTCGTCGCTGCGTGGATCAGCCGATGGCGAGAGTCGTATTCCTGCAGCATGGTGCAGGGGGTAAAGACACAAATGACTGGGAACAAGCGATGTGACTGTCTAGGCGGGTGCAGCTTGACTCTGGCTTAGCGTTCCCACCGCAGTGGAGAATGCGTAATAGATGACAGCGGCGCGCCGACGGCTGATCCGGTAGACCGCATGGGATGATCAGCCTCATCTACTCATTAATTAAGCAGTGGATAGAATTTTTGACGATGGATGCGTATGCGCTTCAAGCTTGCCCCTCCTCAACTCTCAGAAACGCACCTGTGGCAGCTGCATTTGCCGACTGCCACGGTGGATCTCGCCCTGTGCGAGTCGTGGCTGTCTCCGATTGAGCGTGATCGCGCTCAGCGACTAGTGCGATCGGCAGCTCGTCACCAATTCATCGTGAGCCGAGCTGGTCTGCGTTATCTGCTGTCGGCCTACTTGGGCTGTCCGCCCACGGCGGTGCAATTTGACTACGGAGCCTATGGTCGCCCGCAGCTCAGCCACCCTTGTGCGGATCTGCAGTTCAACTTGGCTCATAGTGGCTCGTGGGTCGTGTATGGGGTGGGCCACTGTCAGTGGTTGGGTGTCGATGTTGAGCAACTGGCCCCGCGCCCACGACTAGAGGCCCTGATCAGGCGCTGCCTGAACTCCGTCGAGCAAGCAACTCTACCTCCCGTCCCAACGGAGCGCCTAGAGCGCTTTGTCCAATACTGGACGGTGAAAGAAGCTCACCTCAAAGCAGTGGGCTTAGGGTTGAGCTATCCCATGACGGCAGTGCAGGTCAGGTTGCAGCCGACGCCGCAGCTCGTGCGCCCAGTTCAGGCCGCTGAAGTCACGACTACGCAATGGCAAACGCAGCTCTGGTGCCCTGATGCAACGGCGATCGCCGCTGTCTGTGTGGGCCAGCCGACGCGCTTTGTGCGGCGTGATTGGCTGGGCTGGCCAGATGCCGATGAGTTTGGCTGGTCTCGGCCGCATATCCAATATGATCAACCGGTCAATCGGTAACGTCTATTCGAGGCATGTACCACATCCAATTTGTTGCCAGAGGCATGGCTCAGAGGGCTATGCAAGACGTAATCAGGGCAGGACGGCTTTGATTCCTGGAATGCCCACACAATCAGCGTTTTAATTCCGCATGCCGCATGCTGTGATACAACCTGGCGGCGCTGTGGGTTGCCGATGGTCTCAAATACCTGTGCTGATCAATAAAACCGCCCGCAGCAGCCTGAAAGCTAACCTAAGTCGGCTCACAGAGCAGCTACGAACGGCTGCAATCGATGGCAACACGCGGTCGCTAGTTAGTCTGTTAACACCTCAACCCGAACCGGGCCAACGCCCGCGCGATCAAGCCCAATCTCACGAGCGGCGGCAGCCGAGAGGTCGATCACGCGACCCCGAGAGAAAGGCCCGCGATCGTTAATGCGGACGATGATCTCACTATTGTTGTGGACGTTGATCACCCGGACGCGCGTACCAAAAGGCAGAGTGCGGTGGGCGGCGGTCATTGCATTTTGGTTAAATCGTTCACCACTTGCTGTTTGCCGTCCGTGGAATCCAGGGCCGTACCAAGAGGCTTGCCCCGAAAACACAGAAGCGACCCCCCAATCAGCTTGAGCTGCGATTTCAGGTTCTGGCTGACCTTCAATTTCAGTCAGGGCCTCGGATTCCCCCAACAGCATCCGCAGGCGATTCGTCGCTTGCAGCGCATCGGTTGCTGTTTCACCGGTGGGATTGAAGTATTGGGTGGTGTCGTTAATCAAAACGACCGTTTCCCCATCTAGGGTGATGGCATATTCTTCCAACGCTTCATCCCATCGCACAAGAATGGCGTCGGCATCGCTATCGGCCTGATAAACCTGCTCGAGGTGCTGGGCAACCTGTTCAGCACGGCTGGCAGGCTCTATCGCGGCATCAGTGGTTTTTTCGACAAAAGTCAAAGTCGGGAGGTTGTCGATGTGCAAAATTGCGATGCGGCGCTCATCGACGGTGTGGGTCGTAATCTGAAATATTTCTGAAAGCTCTAGCGTGTCAGGCTCTAAGCGAGCCGAGTCATTATCCTGGGGAACTAATTCGGTGGCAGCTGGGTCTGACTGCTCAGCGGCAATTTCCAAAGTTTCCTGAGAACTCGCGTAGGCATCCTGAGCCTCTTGCTCAGCATTTGCTGATAGGGGTACGCCAGCGGCAGACACCAATACAGCAGCGGCAAGACTACGACACAAAGTTTGAATCATTATGGGATCACTAGAACTCAACAGGGCCGGTGTAAGCGACTGAGAATCGGTCGCTGCAGCAGGCCTGAATCCCAACCGAGGGTGGTTGAGTGAGCGCGACTGCGTTTACACCTACCGAGAAAAAATCTTTCGTAACGTTTAATCGCTCCGTACGTTAGCACGAAGCTTCAGATTGGCAATCCGCATCCATTGGGGCAGAATCAAATTCCTGAAATTGTTAACCTTTCTTTGCATGCGGTATAAAGTCCCCTGATCCCCATGCCTGCGGATGTAGAAGGGTGATCGTGAACCCAAAATGGGGTCAATAAAACTTATCAGTGGGCAAACAAAGATTTCAAAAATGCAATCCTTAGTTGCTCGCTCGCCGTCGCCGAATTTGTTCTAGGGGTAAATTTAAGTGCAATAAATTGCAGTGTCACTGCTGAGGACAATCAGGCCGAACTTCAGGCTATGCCATAAGTTGAGGTTATTTGACAGTTCGTGTTTGCTGATGCGATGGCACATCGGAACGGCGTTTACCAACGCTCAGAATGAGGGATTTTCTGTCATAAGCTGAGAGGCGGTGGCGTTCTGAGGGCAAAAACGATGGATTATCGAGACGCTGGCGTGGATGTCGAGGCCGGTCGCGCCTTTGTCGATCGCATTCGCCAGATGGTGAGCAGCACCCATCGACCAGAGGTGCTGGGCGGACTCGGAGGATTTGGCGGCTTTTTTGAACTGCCCTCGGGGTATCAAACGCCTGTGTTGGTTTCGGGCACCGATGGTGTGGGAACCAAGCTCAAAGTGGCGCAGGCGCTCAATCGTCATCAATCGGTAGGTATTGATCTGGTGGCGATGTGTGCCAACGATGTGTTGACGAGCGGTGCTGAACCCCTCTTTTTCCTGGATTATTTGGCGACAGGCAAGCTCGACCCCGAGCAGTTGGCCGCTGTGGTGGGGGGCATTGCCACGGGATGTCGTGAGGCTGGTTGTGCCTTGGTGGGCGGCGAAACCGCTGAGATGCCGGGTTTCTACCAGCCAGGGGAATACGATTTAGCGGGATTTTGTGTTGGGATTGTCGAAAAAGCCCAAATTTTGGATGGCACTCAGCTGGCAATTGGAGATGCGGTGATTGGCTTGGCTAGTCGAGGGGTGCATAGTAATGGCTATAGCCTGGTGCGCAAAATTATGGCTGAGGCTCCTCGCCGCGATCGCGATACCCCGGGCTATGACTGGTCCGACTGTCCACCCTTGCTAGCCGGGCAATCCCTCGCTGAGGCATTACTGACTCCCACCCAGCTCTACATCAAACCCATTTTGTCAGCGCAGCAAGCCGGGTTATCCATCCACGCGATGGCCCACATCACCGGAGGCGGTCTGCCAGAAAATCTACCCCGCTGCTTGAGCGATCGCTTGGCGATTCAGCTTGATTCGGCCAGTTGGCCGGTGTTGCCCATCTTTACGTGGCTGGCTGAGGCTGGTGGCGTCTCCCCAGCAGTCATGTTTGACACCTTTAATATGGGGATTGGATTTGTGGTGATAGTGCCGGATGAAGCGGCAGCAGCAGCGATCGCTCATTTTGAGGCGCAGGGGGTGGCCGCCTATGCGATCGGTCGGGTCACCGCTGGCGAGGGAACGCTCACCGGTTTACCGGTATAAAGCAGTCCCTCACTGAAACCAGAAGCGCTTGCCGCATGCGCACTGCGCGGCGAGAACGGGCAACCCTGCTCAAACTGATGAAACCCCGCTGCTGCGATGGATGCCAGTCATTCAGGGGGTATCGACGGCGGGCGACAGCAAGACGACTTCGCTGCTATCGACGATGAACGCACCAAAGCTGCTGCTGAGCATTTGCAATACTTGGGTCGCCGTCTGCGGATCGGGGCTTTGAGTGGCTAGCAAAAATGGCCTCTGGGCGTAAACCGCTAGGCCAATTGATTGATTGAGGGTCTGCTGTAGCTGTTTGGCGACTTCTGGGTCATTGCCATAGTCAACCAGCACGGCATAGCCTTCGCCCAATAGTTTCGGCGCATAGGCAACGCTGGCATCCGGCAGCGGGTCTGGGGTGGTGGCGACCGGCTCACTTGGTGTTGGGGTCGTCGGCTCTGCCGGTACAACGGGCTCCGGCTCGACGGGCTCGGCAGCAATGGGGTCGTCGGCTGATACTTCACCGGGAGCGGCGGGTCTAGCCACAAAGGCTTGGGCTCCCTCGACTTCGGTGAGGTATTGCGCCCAGGCGTTGGCGTTTTCTAAACTGGTGAACCCGCCAGCTCTGACAACGATATCGTCGAGATAGCGACACACGCTGATACTCGTCGTGGTGGGGAGCAGGTTTTGAATGCGATCGCGGGCATCGACCGTATCGCCCTGTACCAACAGCAAATATTCATTGGCCGCGGGTGGCCCACAAGGCGGAAAATCGTCCGCCCAGGCTTGAGGTGCGATGATGCCCCCTGTCACCAGTGTCGTGATTAGACCCCACCGCTGAAGCGTTTTTATCCCAGACATCGGTACACCACGACGAATAGTAAGTTAGGCAAACTCAAATCTAGCTCCCTATAGTGACATATCCTCATCGATTTACCACCCCATGTGGCGGCTTTGTAACGCCTGAGTTGGT
>CALCPB010000284.1 GCA_937897665.1 uncultured Halomicronema sp.
ATGGCTCGTCTGGCCAACCCCCTGAGCCGCCGACCCCCGAACCTCCGACGCCCGAGCCGCCGACTCCTGAGCCGCCGACCAACAATCCGCTTGAGACGTCTTTGATCGGGCAAGCCGACTATGTCGTCTCTCATTTTGATGGCAACACTCGGGATCCTGATGACATTTCAGCTTTACCGGTTGCGGCCGCGATCACCAATGCTGCTGGCGTTGAAGGTAAGTCATTCTTCTTTTACAACAACAATGTGGGGGAACCGAACATTCCCAGTCAGGTGAGTCGCATGCGGGATGGCGCTGCTTTTGCCGAGCAGCTGGGCATTCAGACCTACGACTATCAGGCTGATCTAGCGGGTACCACTCAGGAGTTGGTGGCCATCTTTAACTCTGGCAAGAATGTCTTAGTGCTGGAGGGCGGGCGCATGGAAATGACCTATCGCGCCTTTGAGCAAACTGATCCGGGGAACCTCAAAAACATCACCTTGGTTTCTCATTCCTCTGCCAATGAAAACTACAACGTAGGTGGCACCCGCACTTGGAGCGACTTGAAACGTGACTTTTCTGACGTCACTTTTCTCGATATTAGCGATCAAAATGGCAAGGGGAAGAGTGGTTTCAACAGTTCTAACTGGTCATGGCTAGACAGCACCGATGATCTGGTACTGCAAGAAGCACGGGCGTTGATGCAGCAGGCCGGTAACAGTAACAAAGTGAATGATCCTTCTGATGCGGGTATGCATTTCTATGCGCTCACAGGGGATGAACAAGGCAATCCCGCCAAGGCGCAAGACTTTTTTGAACAATACCCGCCGAGCTTTGACGGGGCGTCTACCCCGACGCCCACACCGACGCCGACGCCGAACCCCACGCCCGGTGATAGTGATGCCCTGGTTACCGTTGCCTTGGTGGATGCTGCTACTGACGATGTCGTCGCAGGCTATGAAAATCTGGCTGAGGTTGGGGTGATTTCTCTCAGTGATCTAGATGTGAATCAGTTTAGTCTGGTCGCTCAGGTGAATGCTGATCATCCTGACGCGGGTGCAGTGCAAAGTATCAAGTTTGAATCGCCCTGGGGCAATCAAACCGAGAATGTTAAGCCCTACGCCTTATTTGGCGACAGTAACGGTGATATTAGAGGACAGGCTTTAGACACGGGTGATTTTACGGTCACAGCCACGGTCCACTCTCAAACTGGTGGGAAAGGCGCTGCAATCGATACCCTCACCGTCAACTATGCGGTGGTGGAGTCTGATGACTTAAACGTGGCTGCGGGTACAGATGCTCTGACTGGGTTGTCCGAGCAAAGTCAGCTAGCTGGAGATCCTGGTGCTTATGACGAGCTGCTTAACCTTAGCAGCGCCTCTGGTGAAATCGGCAGCACTGAGAACTTGATGTCCGGTGGGGGTGACTTCATTCCCTTGGATATGGCTGCTCTCACCGCGACTGAAGCGGTTGACACGGCATCTTTGGGCAGTAGCTCCCTCAATCAAGAGCAGTCTGAGATCGATCCGTTTGGCGAAGGACTATCCATCAATACCAACAGTTCGCCAATTGAGGAGAGTCTGAGCCGTGAACCAGTGCTCGTCGGTTAGCCGACTGAGCAGCCGACTGGCTGACATCGAAGAAGAGGTGTGACTCTGGCCGTGATTGCCCGCGATCGCGCCTCTTCCCCAACGTACTGGTTTTTTTGAGGGCAATAGAGGTTCCGCCAGCTCTGGTCGCGATCGCGCGATGAGAGCTGGTTTTTTTGCAGTACCATCGGTGCCCCCAGAACTTTTGACCCGAGCGGGTCACTGCACTGCGATCGCCCTTAGTAGGCAGCGATTCGTCGTCCTTATTTCATCTTTTTCTAGAGAATTGGTATCCCTTAACCTCAATTGAAGTCATTGAGTGGTGTACTCGGCAATTTTTTTCAACCTGAGAGGAGCGCTTTATAGTAGTCAGTAAGTTGAGCCCAAGGGTGCCGTGCTATGTCGCCTCTCAAAATTGTGTCTCTGCTGCCCAGTGCTACCGAAATCATTCAAGTTTTAGGCCTCACAGACTCTCAAGTTGGTCGCAGTCACGAGTGTGACTATCCTGCTGAGGTGCATTCACTGCCGGTGTGTACAGCCCCAAAGTTTAATCCCCAAGGCACTAGTCGCGAAATCCACGATCGCGTGACTGATTTACTGCAATCGGCTTTGAGCGTCTATCAGATCGAGACAGACGTTTTGCGCGATCTGCAGCCCACCCATATTTTGACTCAGGCCCAGTGTGAGGTTTGTGCGGTCAGTCTGCCCGAGGTTGAGGCGGCAGTGCAGGCGCTAACGGGCACGGCTCCCCAGATTTTGTCGCTACAGCCCAATCGCCTTGAAGATGTCTGGCAGGATATTCGTCAGGTGGCAACAGCGCTCTTAGGGGAGACTGGTGAGCAGCGGGCCGAAACGGCGATCGCCGCCCTACAGACCCGTATTCAAGCCTGTCAGCAGCGGATGCAAGCGGCTTCTCATCAGCCCTCTGTCGTGTGCATCGAATGGCCCGAGCCGTTGATGTCAGCAGGCAATTGGGTGCCAGAACTGGTGCAGTTAGCGCGAGGGTTGCCGTTGCTGAGCCAAATCGGCCACCCTTCCCCCTGGATCAGTTGGAATGATTTAGTGCGGGCCGATCCTGAAGTAATTATTTTGATGCCTTGTGGCTATGACATGACCACAGCCGCACGAGAAAGTGCAGTTTTGTCAGCGAATTTTCTGTGGCCGCTCATGCGAGCCGTTAAAACGGGGCGCGTTTATGTCACCGATGGCAACCAATATTTCAACCGACCCGGCCCTCGTCTGGTGGATTCGCTGGAGATTTTGACCGAAATTCTGCATCCCGACATCGTGCCAGCGCGACACCAAGGGACGGGTTGGCAGACGCTGGAGGCCTGTCTGGCTGCCGAGGCGGTCAGTAGCAGCCGCGCCGTCACCTAAGGGCAAGCTGCAGATGTGGTGAGGGATCTGCGCTTAAATAACCTGAGTTCGGGATAAGGACATCAGGCACGCTTACCAACCTGTTGAGATGACAATCCCCTCCCCGGAAGGGTGTCAAAGCCGGGGTGGGTGTCGACACGGCTTGGCATGTTCTGAAGAAAGAATAAACCCGAGTGCTTTGTCGTGCTAG
>CALCPB010000285.1 GCA_937897665.1 uncultured Halomicronema sp.
CTTGCGATAAAAGGTCTGCAAATACTGCAAATCTTCGGCAAAGAGCCCCTCCACGACCGTGGGCGTAATACTGTCAATCTCCCCTAACCGGGTCACCACCCGCGACAAAATCAGCACGGTCGAGTAAGCCGGATTCGCCTGTACGCGCGGATCGCCCATCGGCACAATTTCATCCACGGCGCGCGACAGTCGCATCAGACCATTGCGATGGAGCTGATTTTCCGCATCAAGGTAGCCCTTCGGTAAGAGAAACTCAAATTCAGTTTGCAAAGACATAGCTGGGGGATTCTCCGCGATCGCAAGGCTGTCAGATTGTGAATTCACCACTCCAAACTCCGAATTCACCATGCCGAACTCTCAAGGCCAACTTCTAAGTCGTATCACCGGGGTCAACCCGCTCAAAGACCTCGCAGGCTAGCTCTAACTCTTCGACGGCCAAATCGCCGCCCGAGGCACTGACATCCGAGCATTTATAGCTGGCCGGCCAAGCGCGCTCAAACACAAACCGCGCCCCCTCGCTGGCATCTTGGCGGTAAATCACAATCGCCCCGTTCCGCCGCTGTTCGGCCCATTGGCCCTGTTGTACGGCGGTCAACCAGTTCCACAGCGTTTTGGACGATCGCAAGCTGCGCACGAGGGTGATGTTGTTGACCTTCAAATTGCCGGGAATTTTCACGTTCGAAAATCGCCCGTGGCTGGCATTGCCCCAGGCCAACGGCACCACCTCAGGACACTCGATCACATCCTGGCTGGTTTTGAGGCCCTTGCATTCTTGAAAATAGCCGTCCACCGCTTCATCACTGCCGTCTAAATAGAGGCCAATGTAGAAGCGCGACGTCGTCAGAATTTCATGGGTCGGTTTCGTCATGGGGCGGGCTCATCACAGTGCAGGGGGATATCTGGCCTACTTCACCCGGTGAATGCCCGCGTGGTGCACCTCGACGCTTTCTTTAAACATGTCGGTGCTGTCAGAGGCCAGTGAGGTGGTGCTGTAGGTCGTGGGAATAGCGTCGATAATGTTGTATCGCGCCCCTTCGCTGCCGTCCTGATTGAGAAACACCACAGAGGCAGTCGAGCGGTTGTTCTTCCAATCAGTACCGCCACCGGCAAAGCTGGTGGGGTGGCAAGCCTTGTACCACAGCTCTAGCACGTCATTCTCAACCGTCGTGACGAACTCTTGCGAGAGGTTTTCAAAAGAGGTGGAGGCGATCGTAAATTGGGTGTCGCTCTTCAGCCCTTTTTGTAGGCCAATCGACTCGCCCTCACCGGCCACCTCAAGGGTGACATTCAAACCGCTGAGCTTTTGGATCTTGAGCTGCTGGCTATTGCCAGTCGCCCCATCACTCAGTTCAAAGAAAAATCGACTGTAGGTTAAATATTCTGGGGTCTGGGCCATATCAAACGCGCCTTAATAACATGCAACAACAGAGGTGGGCAAAGAATCAAGCAGCTTTTCCCAGAGCGGTCTGGGTGGATGAGTACGGGGCTACGCCGCCGCCGCCGCTACCGTTGACGTCCGCGGATCGCCGCCCGCGAGCACTTTATCGACTTTTTCGCAGACAAACTCGTAGGATTCGACGGCTAATTCTTCGCCGGTGGCGTCGGCATCGCCCAGGCTGTAGTTTTTGATCCAAGCCTGCACGAAGTTCCAGCGCACGATTTCTTGATCGCCATCGGGGCTATAGAGCACGACCGAGCCGCTCTTGCGGGAATTGGCCCAGTCGCCCTCGCCCAGATCACTGGCGGGTTTGGCCTGGTTAAACCAATCGTGCATCATGCGGCTGGCGCTGGTGGCGTCGCCGCTGAGATACACCTCAACGGTGAGGGTGGGGCTCGAGTCAAAGCCGCCAGAGCTGGATTGGCGATTGGTTCTGCCGCCTTTGCCGCATTCTAAGGGAGCCTGGCCACCGGTGGTTTTCGCCTCGTATTTCACCTCAGTGATGCTTTTGATGGGCAACTCTTCGATGCCTTCCCAACTGATGTAAAACTTACTAGAGCCGGTAGTGGCTAGGGTGTTAGCCATGGTGCATGATCCTCATAATGAGTGGATGAGTAAGGGGTATAGGGTCGGTGGGGCAATCGCGCCAGGAACCGTT
>CALCPB010000286.1 GCA_937897665.1 uncultured Halomicronema sp.
AAAAAAAAGACAGCCTCGAAAGGCTGCCTTGAACTGTCGGTTGGTGTGAGGAAGAAGATGTAATCGTTAGCGTTAGAGCGATTCGGTGGGAATTGCTTCGGGCTGCACGGTGATCGCCTGCAGGCTGCCGTCACGACTAACTTGTAGAGTCAAATCGGTTCCGATCGCGGTTTCCTCGACCTTTTGCTGCACATCGGCAGCAGCGGTGATCGACTCACCATCGACCGAGATCAAGACATCGCCGGGCTGCAGACCGGCTTTAGCGGCCGGTGAGTTGCCCACAATATCCACGATCACCACGCCTTCATCCGCGTCGATGTTGAAGTTCGTGTCTTCATTAAGCGCCGCCTTGGTCTGCTCGTTGAGCTCAACCATGCGAATCCCCAAATAGGGATGCTCAACCCGCCCGGTGGTGATCAGCTGGTTGGCGAGGCGATCGACCGCATTGATCGGAATCGCAAAACCGATGCCCTGAGCATTTTGAATGATGGCCGTGTTCATGCCAATCACTTCGCCGCGCTCATTGAGCAACGGACCACCCGAGTTACCGGGGTTAATTGCCGCATCGGTTTGAATGAAGTCAACCCGTTTATCGGCCACACCGATTTGCCCGCTGGTGCGGCCCGTGGCACTGACAATGCCGACCGTCACAGTGTTGTCTAAGCCGAGTGGATTGCCGATCGCGATCGCCCATTCCCCTGGCTGCAGCTGGTTAGAGTCGCTCAAGGCAACGGTAGGCAGGTTGTCGGCATCAATGTCAATCACCGCCACATCCGTCAGCGGATCCGTACCCACCACCCGACCGTCTACTGTGCGGCCATCCTTCAGCGTGACCTGCACGGTGTCAGAGCCTTCTACGACGTGAGCATTGGTAAAAATCGTGCCGTCTTCAGAAACGATGAAGCCTGAACCCACACCCTGCTCTACCCGTTCGCGTGATTCCGGCAGGTCGCTAAAAAACTCGCGGAAGAAAGGATTGTTTTGCAAAGCGTCCGGCACTTGACTGGTCACCGTGCGCGACGCATCAATGCGCACCACCGCTTGACCGGCCTCTTGCACGATCGCGGCGACAAAACTAGAGGAGCCCAGAGCAGCAGGACTGGTGGGGGCAGCCGTGATCGCGGGGGCAGCAGCAGGTAGTTCGGACTCAGACTGTTGGACCTCGAACCGGGGCTGCATGGCTTGCAGGGCACCCGTCCCGGCGGTAGCTAGGCCAGCGCCTACCAACATCAAGAGAAAAGCCTGCCCGGTGCGCTGAGCCCACCGAGCCGACTGGTGTGAAGGGAACGTTGATTGCTTGTTCAAAGGGTCTTTCATGAATATCACCCCGTTGGGTTGTAAGGGGCTTTGCTGTCTAACATCCTTACTGTAGATAGGAGATATGACGGGGCTGTTGCAACAGTGTGATAGTGCTGTGAAAGTTTGTGCGCTGCCGCTGCTGGTCAGGAGGAATGCTCTATCCACCATCGACGAGCAACAAGAATCGAATGGCAAAGTAGGTAGCCATCAATCCGATAATTAAGGCTTTCTACTTGTAAAGCCCCAACGCGATCGCGAATTCGTATCCTGGATAGCGTTCTTGACCGTACGGACTCTCATACGATGGGCAGAGTTTCCGTCGCGACCATGCAGACTCCCTTTCAACGCATCGTTATCGGCATTTCGACCTTTGTCTTAACGGTCATTGTCGCGGTCAGCGGCTACGTCCTAGCCGGCTGGTCCCTGCTCGATTCCATTTATATGGTCGTCATCACCATTTTTGGTGTCGGCTACGGCGAAGTGCAGCCGCTCACCTCAACCACGCTCAAGGTCTTCACCATTTTGGTGATTATTGCCGGGGTGTTATCGGTGGCTTACACCGTTTCGGGCTTTGTGCAGCTCATCACCGAAGGCGAAATTCGTAAGATTATCGACGTAAAACGCATGAACAAAGACATCGAGCTGCTAGAAGATCACGTCATCATCTGCGGGTTTGGCCGCATTGGCCAGATGGTGGCACGCCAGCTCAAAGCCGCTCATCAGCCCTTTGTCGTGGTGGATAATGCCCCCGAACGCATTGAGCTGGCGCGTGAAGCCGGGTATCTACTGCATCTGGGCAACGCGACCGACGAAACCAATCTAGCGGCTGTGCAAATTGATAAAGCGCGCACGCTTGCCACTGTTTTGCCCGACGATGCGGCCAACGTTTTTATTACGCTTACCGCCCGCGAGCTCAACCCCAGTCTCACCATTTTGGCGCGCGGAGAAATTCCTTCAACCGAAAAAAAGCTGCGGCTGGCTGGCGCGAATCATGTGGTGCTGCCAGCCACCATCAGCGCGTCTCGCATGGCTCATCTGATTACTAACCCCTCAGCCGTGGACTTTTTATCGCAAAGTGACGGTCAGGTCAGTTTGAATGAACTCTTAGCTGAGCTGGATATTCAAATTCAGGAGATGCCGGTTGACCAAGCTCTCATCGGAGGCACCATCGGCGATGTCGAAATGCGCGGCAAAGGCACGTTTATTATCGTGGCGCTGCGGCGAGCGGATGGGGAAGTCATTGTGCATCCTGGCAACAACCTCTATCTAGCCAAGGAGGATACCCTGATGCTCATGGGCCATCAGGGAGACATGCCAAATTTTGCTCAAAAAGCCGCGCTCAAACGGGAGATGCGCTATCGCGGGGCGCGCCTGCGATAGTCAGGGCGAGCGGAAGCACTACGGTTCGGTAACGACAGGAGTTTGCAAGGCGACATCAATCAGCGTCCACGGCAGTGACGC
>CALCPB010000287.1 GCA_937897665.1 uncultured Halomicronema sp.
GGAGGCGCTGCTTCTAACTTAAGCAACGCCATATCTTCCGAAGATGCCGTCTTTGAAACTGGCAACCAAAAAACAACCGCCGCATTTACCTTGTACCCCGGTGCCAGCAATGGAAAATCGATCTGCACCAACTGCTCAGGACGTGATTGTATATTTTCAGGCACATTCAACGCCGCTGCCACCACATGGGCACAGGTAAGCACATAGCGCTCAGCAACTAACAAGCCAGCGCCTGCCACATTACCATTCGCGTAATAAAACCTAACGATAGAGGACTCTAGCGGTTCAATGAGGTTAGACATTGATCAGACTAAGAGTCCCCGCCCCACTTGAGTTTCACCTCAAAAGTGACCTCGCTACCGACGGAGCTAAACACCACCCCCGCTTCTGCACTCAGTTTCAGACCAAAGGTCACCTCAACCTCATCCGCAGGCGTCGTAAGCCCCGACTTCAACTTTGTAACCACTGTTGATGCCACCGGTTTAATCGCCTCCAATGCATCATCCAGGTTTTTCTTGGCCTTATAAGACCATTTCGCTCGTTTCGGTTAGTGCTACCCGCTCTATAGCCTCGTATCAGGCTCATCAATCTCAACTAGAAACGGCGTACCATCTTTCAGGGTGAACTGAGCTAATGCTTTATCCATAGAATTTCCTTAGACATCTGCATGATTATACTAAATAAGTATCAACAGTAATTTTCCTAAGAATTCGGAAAAATCGAGCCTTTTATCAGTAATAGAACTTACGCATAGTTGATCACAAAAGAGTGCCGATTCTAGCTTAATTGCGGGTACTCGATACGATCAAGGGTATGAGAAACCATTCAGCCGGCTCAATTACTGCCAATACCTCCTAGTCAGCCAAAACTATACACTGACCAACTTTTCTCACCATAATTACACGTGGACCCATGACACCATTAACCGATACTTAAAGGCCCATGCAATTAGCCAGGCGAATCACCTCAGTATCCCAATTAATCCGGTTATTTGAATAAATCCATGTTCTGAATCACCCGATACTTCGATCAACATCCAGAGTGCAGTAAGTATATGTCAAATAAATATTCATGTCTGACTTTCACTAACTTTTACACAGAAGTTAGGCAGTTGAAGCAGTTAACGGCCTACTAAGTAGGTCAGTCTTGAAAAAATCAGCTATGTGAAGTTGAATAAAGCAGTTAATTCTATGGCAAAGGGGCTTTAATCGATGGGTGCCCGATTACGAGTGTTTCTGAGTCCTGAAGAAGATCGCACGTTATTTGAACTTCGCACAGCAACGACGGTCCCTCAGCGGGTTAAAGATCGTGCAGAAGTGGTGCGTTTAAGCCATCAAGGGATGTATGTCGAAAAAATAGCGGCGTTTTTCAAGTGGAATATTCGGACCGTGCGCGAGACGCTTCATCGATGGCAAGCGCAGGGGTTAGGTGGACTGTGGGATGCCCCTCACCGTGGTGCTCAACGCCGTTGGCAACCCGAGGATATGGAGTATCTCGAAAGTTGCTTACGTGACGAGCACCGCACTTACAATAGCCATCAGTTAGCCGAGAAATTGAAAACTGAGCGCAATGTGACCTTGAGTGCCGACCATCTCAGACAGATCCTCCCAAAAAGGGGGTAATTTGGAAACGGACTCGTCATAGTCACCGTAGCAAACAAGATCCGGTTGAGAAAGCGACTAAACTAGCAGATTTGGAGATGTTGCAATGGTCAGCCGCAGTGGGAGAGATTGATCTCTGTTACCTGGATGAATCTGGCTTTTGTCTCTGGATGCCCGTGGAATACAGCTATTTCTTTCGAGGTGAACAGAAGCGTCTTGAACAAACCAAACGTAGAGGCAAACGGATTAGTATTTTGGGGCTTCTTGGTCAGTTTTGTGTATGGTCTGGTCATCGGGAGTTTCGATGGAGACCGTTATATCACACTGATGGATGACCAAGCGCGTCAAGCCAAACAACAACTCAATAAAACAGGACGAATTCGAGTGGTTGTTCAAGACAATGGACCGGTGCATACCTGTAAACAGGTAAAGGCAAAATGGGCCGAATGGGAAGCCCAAGGGCTTTACTTCTTCTTTCTGCCAAAATACTGTTCGGAGTTGAATCCGATTGAAACCGAGTGGCATCAGCTCAAAACCCATGAATTAAAAGGCCAAATGTTCGACCATGAACTCGACCTAGCCTATGCCGTGATAGATGGCATTGATGCTAGAGCTGAGGCTGGAGACTATGATGCAGAACGATTTCGATTTCCGTCGCAGCTAGCCTCTTAAAAATGCGTTACATGCATGCATCTTTTTACCCTTGGCTACTTATTTTGCTTCACCAATTAGGGTGAAAGCAGCCCAGTCAATTACTTTTGGATAGTTCTTCATAGTTTTGAGCATGGCCTCTCTGAGTGCTTGAGCTTTGTCCTTGCCCTGCTTGAGCTGTGAATAGAACTCAATCATCAATTCTTTTGTGGGCGCATCGGGCACATCCCAGAGAGAAACGATCACACTGGGGGAACCAGCGGCTATTAGCGACCTAGCTAAACCAAGAACCCCGTCACCGCTTAGTTCTCCTAGACCTGTATCGCAAGCACTAAGGACCACCAAATCAGCTTGAAGATTCATTTCAAGTAAGTCTGCAGCTGTTAAAAGGCCATCATGTTCATCGTCTTCAGCCAAAACGATGAACATGATGG
>CALCPB010000288.1 GCA_937897665.1 uncultured Halomicronema sp.
AAGCGGAAGGAATAACCTCACGGTACGGTTAAATGCAGTATCGCACTCGATTCCAATATAGAGGACTGAACTCGGCTGCCTTTTAGCTCGGCTGCCAGCGCTCAGAACCGCCATTCAGCATCCTGAGCAATCGCGCCGACCCGATGCAATATTGTCAGATCTCCACCTCTGGCAATATTGCAAGCCACTTTCTGGGGATGACTGGCAGAAACCCTCAGTAAATTTCTCGTTTTTTCTGGCAATTGTCGATGAGGGGTTGCTGCAGGTTCAGACAGAGCTTTTGTGAGCCCTCATCAAACTACCAGAGATCATATCCCATATGCTTTGTGGAGTTTCTTAAAAGCCTGATCTGCCCAGCAGACTCACAGCCCCTTTATCCAGAAACACTGAAATTTTGTCGACAAATTTATTTTCGCCGCGCGGCCATCGGCTCTCACTGAAGCTTGTTTCCTCCCTCAAAGGCTGGAAACATTCCTAAATGACCATAGGCGAGGCGTTGGGGACACCAGCCTAAGAGACCAGTTTTGCGCACTACCTAATTGGTATAGGGTGATACCGTTATCGGCAGTTCGTAGAGCGGGAGCGTTCTCTGGTCAGAGCTTCATATTTCGATACCTGCTTTTCCGGATGTAGTCAGACGGGTATCCCAATATTCTGAAAACGTGCCAAAAGTCAGCGCAGGACTGAGTTTGAGCATTCAACATCAATGTCGTATTCGGAAAGAAGAAGTTACTATCCATGAAATTGTCTAACACTCAGTCTAAACTGGCGCTTGCCGGGCTCGCGATCGCCGGGGCCTTTGCTGTGCAGCAACCGATGCAAGCTGCCAGCTACGTCGTTGATGATTTTACGAAATTTGAGGCTGGTCAGAGCATTGAAGGTCTTGGAACGGTTCACGAGCTGCTCAATATCGATGCCATTTATAGTGATGCAGTCGCCATCTTTCCAGATTCTACGAAAGAAAGCGGTAACTGGTCGTACGCATCTAATGGCACCCATGCAAATTCTGATTCCAATGGAGGGCTGAACTTAGGCGGCTTCTCCGAAGTCAGCTCTAATAAGAATTCTCGCAATAACAGCTTCGAATTTACGTTTGCTGAGGGAATCACCGTCTCTGACTTTTCCCTGCTGATGCTGGATTACGGCGATTACAATGCGTTCAGCGCCCAAGGACACAATGTTTTCTTGACTGCCTATAGCGGCGACCAACAAGTTGGGCAAGATTCCCTTGCTGGTTCGGGTTGGGAATCGGGTGGTGATGCCAATTCGCCTGACGGAGTCACGGAATTTGGTCGGACTAATCTTGCCGTCCAGGGCAAAAATATTACCTCTGTCAAACTCACCTTCGATTTTCAAAAAGGTGACACGACCCATAACAAATCCTTTGATCCTTTCCTGGGCTTTGACAGCTTGAGCTTCACCGCTAACGAAGCAGACAGCGCTGATGTGCCTGAACCCGCCACGGCAATCGCCTTGCTGGCTATTGGTGCAGTCGGTACAACGACACTCAAGCGTAAGCAAGCTTGAGTTGAGCACGTTAGTGATCGTCCTCAACTCAGGGCGATCTCTCGGAACAATACAGTAAGGTCTGTGAGTGTTCCAGCTGATCGGCTAGTTGATCAAAAAGACTGTTAGTGAACCCCTGTACTCGAAAAAGCCTCGTTCTCTCTGCCTCGATGAGAGAACGAGGCTTAATTTTTTGTGGTTTGTGGCAGAATCCCCTCTGGGCAGCGCAATGCTCTACGGCAGATGGCGTTCAGTATTCGACATTGAGATGGTGATTAAACTACCACTTCAGCGATCTGAACTGCTTTGACCTCGACAGCTTGCCATATCCCAAATCAGCTCCTTTTGCCCCTTGATAGTCGTCGAGTACGTTCTTTGGCAGAACCATGCCGCTGGCATTAGCTAGCGCACTGCAACAGACTGAGATATGGCTCAAACCATGGCTGCCCCACGATCGCATAGCCAATGCGCCGACTCAGACATCATTCACCGTTATGGCTGCTCATCGCTCTGATCTTGAGGCTTAAGGCGGTTTGATTTTTGGATCAGATCAGCGAAATAATCGTCATTATCCGAGGACGAGTCCGCTGGCGGAGCGGCCGATTCCGAAGCTGATGGTGAGACCGGCGGTGGCGTGTGATCAGGGTTCGACAATCGAACTTGGCGCTGCGATCGCAGTTCTTTGGCCTGGGCCTGCAGCTGATTGAAATAATCAGTGTCGGTGATTTCGGCAACTTGCTCACCGACCTTGGTCTGATCGATCTCAATCTCAATGCGGAGCAGACTTTTCATCTGTTTGTAGACGGCCTGCCCATAGTCGCTCTTGTTGAAGCGATCAAATAGCAGCACCCCACCCGAAGCCAGCACAAAGCCCAGGGCAGCGGGCACTAGCGGCAGCCAGCCCCCCTGCAAAAAGACAACATAGCAAAAACCATACAGCCCACCCAACAAAACAACTGCCACCGTCGTATAAACCAGCGGGCGACGAATGGATCTAGCAAATAGCGCGCCTCCTAGCCCCCAAGCCACAATCCACAACGCTTCTATCGGCGGTGACCAGCTCCA
>CALCPB010000289.1 GCA_937897665.1 uncultured Halomicronema sp.
AAAAGTCTTCTAAATGCTGAGCCAGGGAACCGCCGCCACAGATGAGTTGCTTGACTTTGCCACCCAGAGCTTGCTGCATTCGCTTGTAGAGCAGCAGTTCTCCCAAGTAGTGCAGCGGAGCCAGCAACAGCGTGGTTACCCAGGCTCGCAGGAGGGCCGATCGCGTCGGGTGTAAATTGTGCAAATCGCGGCGCTTCCAGGTCCGTACCGCCTGAATGTAGCGACTGCTGACCGCCAGAAACGATTGAATAAAGGCTTGCATTCGCGGGGGGCGATCGCGAAAAGACTTTTGAATACCTTCGTAGATAGACTCCCACAATCGCGGCACTCCCACCACATAGGCGGGCTGATAGGTTTGCAGATCTTGCTTGAGATAACGACGATTGGTATAGACCTGGGTGCAGCCCTGGGAGAGCGTGTAGTATTCGCCTACCCGCCCAAAACTGTGCCAGGTGGGTAAGATGCTGAGGGTGCGATCGCCAACCAGGGGTTGAATAACCGCCGTTAAAGCGACCAGTTGATAGATAAAGTTGGCGTGGCTCAGCATTACCCCCTTGGGTTGGCCAGTGGTGCCAGAGGTGTAAATCAGCGTGGCGAGGGTGTCTGGAGTTGTGTTGACGGATTGTAGCGGTTGCTGGTTGCCCAGTTCCAGCAGTTGGTCAAACGTGAGTAGTTTGACGTGGGAGGGGCGACCGGGTAAGTCGGGCTGTTCGTTCGACAGCAGCACCACCCACGCCACTGGCAATGTCCAGATGCGATCACCCAACCGGTCTAACGTTTTGGCGTTTTCCACCACTAGCCCACTGCTCTGGCTATGCTCCAGAATGTAGAGCAGTTCATCTTGATCTGCAGTCGCCGATCGCACCGCATCCGCTGCCCCCGCCAGCATGATGCCCTGATCTGCCACCAGCCACTGCCAGCTATTGAAGGCAAAGAGCGCCACGATGGGGGGATTTTGAGGCGGAGTGGGAGATGCTTCTGGTGACGAAGTTTGCAAGCGTGATGCAGAGGGCAACAACGTTTGCATCCCTGCCGCGAACTTTCGAATCTTCTGATAGACCTGCCGATAGGTCAGCGAGACTGGCGGGCGACTATGAGGGTCGATCAGCGCCTCCACATTGCCAAAGTATTGTTCTGTAATCTCCCACATCTGTGGGAGCGATCGCAGGTGGCTATAGTCGATTAACCCGGTATGCTTAAACCGTTCTTTGGTTGAAAAATGGCTGGCAGAATCATTTCCCAAGGGATGATCAAACCGATGCATAGATGGAGTCGAACGCGGATTAGTTGCCATCCCCTTTTCCTCCGATTTCTTTTGGTTTTGCCACTGCCAGCCAACCCTCTACCAATGTCATCAGCAGAGGCGTAATCGGGCTAATCAAATAGCGAAATAGCCAATCTGCCAGTCGCGTTTTTCGGGGTGCGTTGAGGGTAAAGTAGGCCACCAAAATTGCCGCGATCGCCAGCGTCGCCGTGACATAGAAAAAAGGCGCAAAACTTCCCGTGATGCCGCGCAGGGCGATCGCCGTAAAAATTCCCGACAGGCCACCGCCGCCAAAGGCAAGGAACAATAAACCATAGTTATTCGGGTAGTTGGGCAACCCAAAAAAGCTCAAGGTTGCCGCTGGTGCGACTGCCAGCCACGCCCCTAGACAAAACCAGAAAATGGAAAACGCCACCAGAAATTGCCCGGGTGCATTGGGGCTGGTGTGAATCATCAAAATTGAGGCAATCAAAATCAGACTGTTGAGGATGATAATCGTGAACTTGGGGCGCAGGCGATCGTTCAACCATCCAAACAGCGGTCGCCCCAGCCCATTGAAGACTGCAAATAGCGGCACAGTCAGCGCCAGGTCCTCGGCCTCCAGGTTAACCAGTTCGCTTCCGACCTGGGCGGTTGTGGCGATCGCCGTTAGCCCGACAAAGGTGCCGACGGTGTAGCAAAACATCAGCCCATAAAAAGTCTGGGTTTGCATCATGGGCAGACTGGCATCCGTTTCGACCGATTGATTGAGCGTCTGCGCAAAGTTGCTGGGAGTCCAGCGGGGCGGCGGCATTCGCAGGACAGCAGCGATCGCTACAATTAGCACCGTAAACACAGTGCCAAGCAAAACAAAGGTCTGACGTATTCCCAGGGCAGGTAAATTCCAGGCGGGATTGCCGTTAATCAGATTGAAGGCTAGCGGTGCAGTCATCAGCGGCGACAGGCCAAATCCCACGACCGTCAACCCCACGGCCAATCCTTTGCGATCGGGAAACCAGCGAGCGGCCACTGCCAGGGGCACGCCGTAGGTCATGCCCACCCCCAAACCGGCCACTACGCCATAGCTCAGCACCAGCCAGAGCAGGCTAGATGCTTGGCTGGCCAGCAGGTAGCCCAGACCCACCAAAATTCCCCCCAAACTGGTGAGAATGCGTGGGCTACAGCGATTCATGTACAGTCCGGCAATCGGCATCACCAGGGTAAAGGTGACTCCCAGAACCAAAAATGGCAGTAAAATCGTACCCGGACGACTGTTGAGTTCTGCCTCAAAAGGGCCGCTAAAAATGCTCCAGGAATAACCCGTCCCTAAACAGAGCAACACCATTAAGCCGAGCGGAATAAACAGCCAGCGCCCCTGGTCGGGCGGCAAGCCAAACAAGCGAGCCTCGGCAGGGAAGGGGAAGGTGGGGAGCAATTTGCCTTCGGTTACAGTAGCTTTTCTCACGTCACAAGCGTTGATGATTAAGAATCTGGCTCTCCCGCACGATAGCAGGATGTTGGACATTGCTGAATCCTGCGATGATTTTTGGGGGACTGTCCCCTTAGAACAGTTTGAGGAGTTTGTCTTGCCCTCATCTACACATGGGCCGCCGTGGGCCTCAGCCGAAGCTCTCTTTGCACGCGATCTTCAACTACATTTTGAAGCTCTTGTACCTCGGTTGTCAGTGGAAAGAATTGCCGATCGAAAAGAATAAGGTTCCAGGTCCAAAAGTCCGCCACGGACTGGAGTCGTGTCACCTTCAATGCCGCGTTACGCTTGGGCGCTTACACGGCGCTGCTGTTGCTCACCGCGCCGACCATCATCATTTTGATTGCGTCCTTCTCCTCGGGGGAAACCTTGCAGTTCCCACCGGACGGTCTATCGATCAAGTGGTACATTGCCTTGCGCGAGTTGCCGGAGCTGTGGGCGGCGGCCTGGAATAGCCTTTGGGTGGCCACGGTGACGA
>CALCPB010000290.1 GCA_937897665.1 uncultured Halomicronema sp.
AAATGTGATGGTTGGGTCTGCGATCTCTCTTCCCGGCGATCGGTTGAGACTTCAGAATGACGTTGCCAGACTGACCCTGAGCGTCTGATCCCACCGGGTGGGGATACCTTTTGCCGTCAAGGTGTTGTAGATGATAGAGCTTCGAGTGCGATATCCGGTTCAATAGCGGTAACCCTTTTGACCCTTATGAAAGATGGAACAGTGCCCTTTTTGCGACATCGTTAAGGGTGTCGGCCCCGTCAGCACGGTGTATGAAGATGACCAGACGATGTGCTTCATCCCGCTGCAGCCCATCTATCCGGGGGCTTGCATCGTGATTCCCAAGCCGCACATTGATCACTTTACAGATGTGCCGGATGATTTGGCTGCCCAGGTAATGGTGACCGCTCAGCGCGTGGGCCGCAAGATTCGCCAGGTGTATCAGCCGCTTAAGGTAGGCATGGTCGTGCATGGATTTGGCGTACATCACGCTCACCTTAATTTGGTGCCGCAATACGATCCCCTCGATATTACTTACAAGCATCTGGCCTATATCGAAAACGGCGAAATCCAGTTTGGGCTCAAGCCCTTGCCGACGCCGACTCGCGATGAACTAGACGCGATGGCTCGATCGCTGCGACTCGATGACTAGCGATCACCACCCACACAAAACCGCTAAGGATCGGGAATTTAATAATGTGCCAGTTTCTTCCCTCTCGGGAGGGGTGCCGTAGGCGGGGTGGGTTTGATCCCCAGCTCTCATGGTCAACCCACCCCGCTGCCCCTCCCAGGAGGGGAAATGTGATCCCACTGTGCCTCAGGCCAAATTGTGGAATTTATATAATCCTTGTTCCTTAGGGTTCAAGGTAGGTAGCCCGTCCAAGCGTCGAAAGACTCCTGCCAGGCGATGCTCGTGAGACGCTGTAACAGCAGAATGAAGTCTTTCCCTAAGGGGTAATTGCAGTCTGAGCTGCCTTTTGCGCTGAGCATGCTGACGCTCAAAAATTGCGGGTGCTCTCTGTCGTGTGATGAGGCCTCGGTATAGAAGTATTATTGAGTAGCTCCCTGAACAGGTTCTGGCTACAGAAGCATTACTGAATTCCTTTTGAAGATTTAGTAAAGTAGGCTCTGTAGAATTACTCTCGAACTTGCGGCGATCGCCTCTGAAAGCTGAGCCAGTGACGGTATCAAGGAGCCATTGAGTACACCTTCATGATCTCTACGGGAAAGTTGCAATGTTCCGGCAAACGATGTGCGTATGGGCCAGTGCGATCGCGTTGGGCGTTGGATTTGCGGGTTCGGCCGCAGCCGTTGACTTCAAATTCCAATTCGAAAATGAGCTGAACGGCGGTGGCACTGTCGAGGGATTGATTCGAGGACTGTCAGACAAAGGGACTTCAGCCGCGACTAGCGTAGAGATTACGAGCAATACCGCCGGGTTTGGCTTGGGTGAGTATGTAGGCAATCCCCTGATCAACAGTTGGACCGTGTCGGGAGGCACGCTCACTGATTTTGCCTTTTCCAGTTCGGGTAGTCGGAATACTTCCCCGGCGGTGACTGACAACACGCTCTTTTTGAATTCGTCGTTATTAGCCGGTGCATCGTTCCGCGCTGGCCTGAGTAACTCGCCCGGTAGCATCGTGATCGGCGTGCCCGGCGTGACGACGGCAGATATCGCGCTGACCTTTCCTCAAGACAACAGCGATACTGAGCCCGTCCCTGGCACCTCAGTCACAGCAGCCGTTCCCGAAGCAACTTCTATTTGGGCTCTCGTGGCAGTCGGTGCTCTGATGGCCTGTGGGGCTGTAAAAACGAGGGCTTCCTAAGGGCAAGCGGTCTTGGGGCATGCCCTCGTCGGCCGGACCTCGCTTTTATAATGGATGCATTCCGTAGTGGCTTGTATAAGATGACCAGCGCCCCGCGTGAGCGAGATTGGGAACCCAGAATTCGTCGCCTCGAAGACGTTTTAGCGAGCGCTGGGGAACTCTTGCGGCAAGCCTCCAACGTGGCGCAACGCAACGCCGTTGATATTCAAGCGTTGACCCAAGGCATGGATGCACTGCAGCAGCGAGTTGACAGTCTAGCCGCTGCGAGTGAACGGCATGACCGCATACTGGACTATCTACTGCGAAGAGAGACCGGCGAAACCGGTGATGACCTCAGGTAATCGCTTCATCCTGGCTCCTGCTTGAGGTTAGAATGGCCTGCATGTATTACTTGCCAGAGAGGCTGAGCCTCATTCAGTGAACTTCACCTTAGGGATGCTAAAGGTTGGGATCATTGCTCACTTGAGTCCTCCTCTGGCCAACCAGCAGCGAGAAGTTCAACTCACAATTGGGGACATGCGAGCCTACCGTTCGTTTTGACGCCCTCTCTGCCCGGTCACTCTGCTCACCATCGCCTTGCTAACGCGGCTTATCACGCACCATGAGAATTCTCGGCATTTCCGCTTTTTATCACGACAGCGCCGCTGCCCTGGTGATTGATGGCACTATCGTTGCTGCCGCCCAAGAAGAGCGATTTTCGCGCAAAAAGCACGATGCCAGATTTCCGGCCCAGGCGATCGCCTACTGTCTGCAAGCCGCCGGGCTCGCTTTGACCGATATTGATACCGTCGTCTTTTACGAAAAGCCCCTCATCACCTTCGAACGGCTGCTTGAGACCTATTTGGCCTACGCGCCCCGCGGATTCAAATCGTTTTTAATGGCGATGCCGGTTTGGCTCAAAGAAAAGCTGTATCTCAAATCGATTCTTAAAAGAGAACTGCGGGAGCTGGGGCAATGCGAGCGATCGCAGCTCCCACAGTTGCTCTTTACTGAGCATCATCAGTCTCATGCGGCGTCGGCCTTTTTTCCTAGCCCCTTTGAGCAGGCGGCGGTGTTGTGTTTAGATGCTGTGGGCGAGTGGGCCACGACGTCGCTGTGGCTCGGTCAGGGCAACCAACTCATCCCCCAATGGGAGATCAACTTTCCCCATTCGTTGGGCCTGCTCTACTCTGCCTTTACCTACTACGCTGGGTTCAAAGTCAACTCGGGCGAATACAAACTGATGGGGCTGGCACCCTATGGTGAGCCGATCTATCAAGACTTGATTCTGCAAAACCTGGTGGATTTGAAGCCCGACGGCACCTTTCGCCTCAACCTGTCGTACTTCAACTATGCGGTCGGACTCACTATGACCAACCGCAAGTTTGATGCGCTTTTTGGTGGCCCCCCACGTCAGGCCGAAAGCGACATCACCCAGCGCGAGATGGATTTGGCGGCCTCGGTGCAGGCCGTGGTAGAAACCATCGTGCTGCGACTAGCGCAGACGGTGCAGCAGGAAACCGGTGCAGAAAACCTCTGTCTGGCCGGGGGGGACGCCCTAAACTGTGTGGCCAACGGTCGGCTGCTGCGTGCAGGGCCGTTAAAAAACATCAGGATTCAGCCAGCAGCAGGGGATGCCGGGGGAGCCTTGGGGGCCGCGCTGGCGATCTGGCATCAATATTGCGATCGCCCGCGTCCGGCATCAACCACAGATCACATGCAGGGCGCTTATTTAGGGCCAAGCTTTAGCCCCCCCGCGATTCAGCGATCGCTCGACGCGTTGGGAGCGACCTATCAGCAACTCGACGACGAGGCACTACTGACCCAAGTCGCCGAAATTTTAGCGCAGGAAAATGTCGTGGGCTGGTTTCAAGGGCGTATGGAGTTTGGCCCACGCGCCCTGGGCAATCGCTCGATCATTGGCGACCCCCGCAGCGCCAAGATGCAGTCCGTAATGAATTTGAAGGTCAAATATCGCGAGTCCTTTCGACCGTTTGCGCCGTCGGTTTTGGCTGAGCGGGTCTCCGACTATTTTCAAATCGATCGCGCCAGCCCCTATATGCTATTCGTCGCCCCGGTACAGACAGAGCTGCAGATTCCCATGACGGCGGAGCAACAACAGCTCTTTGGCATTGAAAAACTCAATGTGCCGCGATCGACGATTCCCGCCGTCACCCATGTTGACTATTCCGCCCGCATTCAAACGGTGCATGGGTCAACCAACCGCCGCTACTACGACCTCATCAGCCGCTTTGAACAAAAAACGGGCTGTGCGCTGCTGGTC
Organism: uncultured Halomicronema sp.; assembly: GCA_937897665.1. GTDB lineage: Bacteria > Cyanobacteriota > Cyanobacteriia > Phormidesmidales > Phormidesmidaceae > Halomicronema. The sequence continues at coordinate 4,069 of CALCPB010000290.1, forward strand.
AATACTTCCTTCAACGTGCGGGGCGAACCGATTGTCTGCACCCCCGAAGACGCCTATCGCTGCTTTATGCGCACCGAAATGGACTATCTCGTGGTCGAGAATTTTGTGCTCAAGAAATCTGACCAAAAGCCCTGGGCTAAAGATGATGCCTGGCAGCAAGAGTTTGAGTTGGACTAGGGGTTGTCGTTAGCTAGCGGCTCGATGTCTGTCTTGGAACAGTCTCAGGCCTTAGCTTTTGGGGCGGGCGCGGCAATACCTGTCGCACCCGGTTCTGGCAATTGACGAATGACTCACGACTAATCCAGCACACCATTTTTTCTTAAGAAAGCAGTCATTGCATCATGCCCAGTGAACTGGTGACTGCAAATGTTAAGAGCAGATGCGGCCTCTACATTTCTGAGAGAGTCATCGATAAAAAGCGCCTGCTCAGCGCAGACCTCAGCACGCTGTAAAGCAACGTGAAAGATTTCTTGACCAGGCTTTGAGACACCTACCTCGCTGGCATTAACCACAGCAAAGAAACGTTCAGTCAAACCCAGTTCCAGCAGATCGCAGGCCAACTTCGAAGTGGCGTTAGTGACAAGAACAGTCCGTAAAGAGGGCGAACACCGGTCTAAGATGTCGAGCGTTTTTGTATCGACTCTTCCTGGA
>CALCPB010000291.1 GCA_937897665.1 uncultured Halomicronema sp.
AGCGACGCTGCTCCCACCACCGAGCAAACGCAATCTGCTGATTCTGCTCCTGCCACTCCAACCGAGACTGCCAACCCCACCATTCGCACCGGTACCTTTGTGGCCGCCGAGCATGATACGACTGGCGGTGTTGAGCTGATTAGTGACGAGGGGCAGCAGACTTTGCGCTTCGATGACAGCTTTTCAAGTTCTGATGGGCCTGATCTGGTCGTGGTGCTGCATCGATCGCCTGATATTCTGGCCACAACGTCACCGCCCGCCTATCCGATCAACGAAGCGGACTATGTGGTGATTGCGCCCTTAGCGGCGACGACCGGCGCTCAAGACTATGCCGTCCCGGCAGAAATTGACCTTGAGTCGTTTGCGTCTGTGGCCGTCTGGTGTCAGGAGTTCAACGCCACTTTTGGGGTCGCCACTCTGCAGTAGCGCTCAATGCAGCGGGCTCAAGTGCCGACGACGGCTCAACGGCTAGGTAAAGCCTGCACTAGCTTCATGGCAAACTCTGGCTCATCGCGGGTCAATACCTGATGGGCTAGACCACTCTGGGCCAGCAACGTTGTGTAAGTGGCAGCCTGTTCTGGTGACGAGGCAATCATGATCGTGACGGGAGCTGCCGCTTGGCGGTAGACTCCCAGCGAGCGCACATCGAGTGAAAATGCGCCCGCGCGAAAATGCGGATTTTGGTTGCCATCATACTCAAACTTGCTCAACATCAGCTGCCAAGAGCAGACCGTGGCTGGATTCAGCGGCGGTGCGGTTGACTGCGTTTTGGCCCGAAAGGTCGCCTGCAGAGCAGAAAACGGAATGTCGATACCGAGCCACTGTTCGGCTTCAGTATCGATCGAAGTGCAATAGGCCAAACTATCCCAGTTTTGGCTGTTGCGCAGAATGACTTTATAACGTTGCCCATCGCCGCGCACCACCAATCGCACGCCCTGCCAGCCTGATAAATCAAAAGGGGGCTCAAAATTACGGGTGCGCACGCTGGCAAAACCACCAGAGTTGGCGGTAGAAACGTTGCCCGCAAACCGTCCATAATCGGGTAACAGAGCCAGACCACTGGCGCTGGCCCCGCCCATGACCACGTCATCCACAGCCCCCCAAACGTCTTGCAAGACTGCTGGGGCAGCTGTCCGAAAATCAAACAGCGGATATTCTTCACTCGCGGGGAGCTGCTGCAGATCGGCGAGCTGTGCTGATAAGCATTCCTCGTCGTCGGGGACGCCTTTCCACAATACGGCTGGCGTGTTGATGATGCGATTGGCAGCGGCGGGCGGTAGCGGTGAATCCAGCGGCAATAGCTGCGATCGCACCGCAATGCCTTGATCTTCCAAAATCTTTCTCAGGGCATCCGCTGCGGGTCCCGCCTCGGATAGCAGCACCACTGCCCTTGTCGGTTCTAGGACATCAGCCGCAGGGGCTTGGGGATTCGCAGCAGCGCCAAACATATGCTGTAACCATCGAAAATTGCCAACCAGCGGAACTTCACCAAAGAAGTTCAACGTATCTACCAGTCTAAGAGGATTCCAGCGATCGTTCGACTGAGTCATGGCGATTTCTCTGCTGAGTAGGTCTAGGCAACGACGCAGTTTTCTCAAACTAAGTTGATCGAGTCGAGTGGCCGCTGCTAACAGCTTCACACAACCGCACTCAATTGCACATCGATCCGAGATCGCGAAACCACACTCATCACCAGTAGCACTCAGCATTTTGCATGTGCAGGGCAAAATGCTGAGTGCTACTTAGGAAAATTAATTAATGCTTCTTACTGAACTCTGACCGTTTATTAGCTGTTTTCATGTATTAGTAGCATCCCAGAAGCTACCGCCGATAGCTTCTGGGATGCAAGAAATGCCGTAAAAACACCAGTATTGTTGTTTTCCAACCTGGGCATGCTTAACAGCGAGATCAGGACTTTGCCACCTTTTTACTATCTTAATCAGAGCTTTGAGTTCTCATAAAGACGGGCTCTATTTAAGGAATTCGTCGTCAATCTACGGGATATGTATAGAGATGCACGAGCTTTTTGAGGCTATTCGTCCATCTTTGTTCGCGAGAAGCCGAGTTGTGCTCTGTCTAGCCATCAGTGCAAAATTCACGGCTCTCTCCCTGACCCGTCATCAGCACATCAAGGATATCTAGCGTCAATGCGAATCTTAATCTACTCCTACAACTACCATCCTGAGCCCATTGGGATTGCCCCCCTAATGACAGAGTTGGCAGAAGGTTTAGTGCAGCGTGGTCATGAGGTGCGGGTGGTGACGGCCATGCCAAACTATCCAGAACGCAAACTCTATCCGGTCTAGCGAGGCTAGGGGTACATCACTGAAGAGCGCAATGGCGGCACGATTCAGCGCTGTTACGTATGGATTCGCCCCAATCCCGGACTGCTGACTAGATTTCTGTTAGAAAGCAGCTTTGAGGGACTCAGTTTCCTGAAATCTTTACAAGGTTGGCGACCGGATGTCATTTTGTACACCAGTCCTTCCTTACCCGTTTCGGTTCCCGTGGCGCTGCTCAAGCTCATCTATCGCTGCCCAACGGTGCTCAACTTACAGGACATTCTGCCCGAAGCAGCAATTCAAACCGGGCTGATTAGCAATCGCTTTGCGATTCGAGTATTCGAAACGCTGGAAAATTTTGCCTATCGTTCCTCCACGCGGATTAGCGTGATTGCCGAAGGCTTTCGCCAAAATTTGCTGGGTAAGGGCGTTCCCAACAGCAAGATGAATATCATCTCGAACTGGGTGGATGTGAATTTCATTCGCCCGATGGACAAGTACAACAATGCCTTCCGGCAGGCGAATGGCCTCGGCGATAAGTTTGTGGTGCTTTATTCTGGCAATATTGCTCGCACGCAAGGGATTCAAACGGTCATTCGGGCGGCTGCGCAGCTACAACATCTAAAGAATCTGGTCTTTGTCATTGTGGGTGAAGAAAGCCAGCTATCAGACTTAGACGAGCTTAGACAAGAACTTGGCATCCATAACGTGCTGTTGCGGCCCTTTGCCCCTCGCGCAGAATTGCCCGAAATGTTAGCTGCCGCTGATGTCGGCTTGATTGTGCAGAAAAAAAATGTGGTCGGTTTCAACATGCCATCGAAAACGCAGGTGTTGCTCGCGAGCGGTCGCCCGATCTTGGCTGCCGTTCCGGCTCACGGTACGGCAGCGCAGGCGATTCGGGCAAGTGGCGGTGGTTTGGTCGTCAAGCCAGAAGATCCCGAAGATTTAGCGCAGGCAGTGCAAAATCTCTACGAGAACCCGCAACTCGCTGAGAGTTTGGGGCAGCAAGGGCGTCGTCATGCAATGCACGAATATTCGTTTGAACAGGCGCTCAACCGCTATGAGTTGCTGTTCAAGCAGGTGGTACTCGAAAATCGCGGACTCTTACCCTATGCAGCAGACATGTCGCCCCAGCTGGCACCAGCTGCCGAAACACCGGTGAATGCTCCGCTGCCGCCCCATACGCGATAGTTCTGCAGGGAAATCAGGCCCCGTCGCCTGCGGCTGAGGGAAGCTTAGCGCTCTAAGATGACCTTGCCGCAGATCGGATTTTGCCAGCCCGATGCGAGTTTTTGCCAGGTGACCTGGTCGCCCTATAAGTGATAACCATTGCTGTGGAGTGTGTTGTGCGAACCACAGTATGGGGTATCGAACTCGCTGGCTAAAAAAAGAGCGCAGCCAGCGAGTTTCCCCCCTTAGTCGCAGCACCATCGACTAGTGGCTGAAGCGCAAAGCGGCCACCGGTGACTATCGAGCTCAAGTCTATTGCCCCTCTGGAGGAGAGGCAAAAATCACTGACTGGAAGGCTTTCCGGACCTTTACCGACGCTCATCAAGGCAAGACCCCAGCGGCAATGGTGACGTTGTGGCCGGTGCCCATTAGTCAACGGACGTTCTCACGGGCACTGCAGAAAATTGACTTTACGCGAAAAGGTAGTGCGACTCCGCGTCGGTCTCCGGCGCTAGGGAACGCGTCCCCAGACAAAGGCCGATGGCTCCCGTCAACGGGACGCGGCGAAACGAGCCGAGTTGACCACTCAAGTCGGCGAGCCGAGAGCACCTCGTTGGGTCGATGTCGATGAAGCGGGCATAGATGAGCGGGCCAACTACAGCTATGGTTACGCGCTGGCAGCAGCATGCATCTACGATTAGAAGTCAGGTTGCATCAATATGATGACGGCCTATCGAGGCAACGAGTTGATGGCCTCACCTACCATTGAGGGAGCCTGGGGATGGGGTGATTCTCGATCATGCCACGTTTCACCACGGCGGACGGATTGCCGAGTTGATCGCTGCCGCAGAATGCCACCTGCTGTACCTATCGCCCGACTCGCCCGACCTCAACCGCATCGAGAAATGCTGGGGGCGGTTGAAAAGTCGAATTTGTAAACGGCTATCAGAAAGAGTCAATTTACGTGCAGCGATGGCAGCAAGACTGCAGCAAGCCGCGTCCTAATCAAGTTGTCTACAGCGATATCTTTAGATGTTTACCTGAGAGCGTTAGCTTACAGAAGAACATCCGTCCCCGGAATGTCCCCAAAAATCTTTTGAGAATAGTCAAGCAGAGTTTTATTTTGGAAAATTTCTCGATAACGGTTGTCATCAACAAAATGCTTCCATCGGTCTAAAACCTGCATTTTGCTACCTTTACCGTCCATCTGTTGTCCTTCAAATGAACTGCCACCGCCAAGGCTAGCGACTCGGTTAATGCCGGAGTCTGTGAACTCTAGTTCCAGAGTTTTTGCAATATTTCGGCGATAGTCAACATCATCAACCCACAGATTGTAATTGATGCAAACTTTGTTCTGCTTGAGGTACTGTGTTTCATCGAGAAACTCTTTAGCGTACTGAATCCACAACTCTACAGCGGTTGACCGGGTAGATTTCACATCTAACATATTGCTTTTAAAGCGGCTCGCGAATAGATTAAATGGATCCCTTAAAATTAAAATTTCAAATCTCTGACCACTTTTGCCAAGATATATATCGTGAAAATTCTCAAAAATCGGATCATAAATACTCGGCAATGCATGATCTTCATAACCACAGATGAGGCAATCGAGATCAACAAAATCACCTTTTGCTAAAGGTAAATAATGCTTATGAGCCCATTGCGTGTGCTCTGGGTAAAAGTCAATAATTTTCTCGTATTTATATCGATAGGGGTTACACCGCACTTCCAAATTGTTGAGGTGTTCTACTTTGCCCAGTTGCTGGGCTTTGATCCATTCCGCAACGGTATGGTTACCAGTTCTACGCAAACCAATGATTCGCAGCTCTTTTTTGTTCGTGACGGGTATCGTAGTGAAACTTTGACTCAGAAGGCGAGTCATATCCTCAGTTGAATGCTGGACAAGTCTTGTGCCCTTTCTCACTAACTTATTAGACATCTGCCAAAGTGGATTAGGGTGCATCATGTGGCGGTCTGATCGGATGTTGTGACGTACTTATAGAGCCCACACAGCAGGGACTGATCGACGATTAGCTTCTAGCGTTCTGTGTTGGTGACATTTCTTTCTCGAAAAATGCTTGTAGAAGTCACTGGTTGGCTGGCAACAGGCAAGCTCTAACGCTCCTGAATGACAAGATTTCAGCGCTTGTTGATGGTCACTTCAGACATTCCTTCAAGATCGCTGTCGGCGTTTTGCGCAGATTTTTTGCGATCACCTCCCATCAGATGAGATCAATACTTGACCGCTAGCCAGCCGGCCGCGATCGCGGCGCTACCAGAAGAGACAAGGCTGAAAAACAACCACCACGCCGCGATCGCGACCTGTCGCCGGGCGGCATCCGCCTGACGTTGCAGATCAGCTTTCACAGCCATCGCTTGGTCTTCCAGCGCTTGCTGGGTGGCCGCGATTTGTTCGACGACCTGTTGGCGAGCCGCATCTAAAGTTTCCGCGTCGGTGTGGAGGCGATCTCCTGCCGCCATCCACAATGCTTGCGACCAGTCACCTAGTTGTTGAGTGGCCTGCTGCCAGCCCGACTCAAACCAGTTCAACACTTGTTGGATATCTTCTACGGTCATGTCTCGACGATTTTCGAGCGTTTGCCGGAGGGCAGTCACATTGAGGACTTGCTTGAGATCAGACAGGTCAGGCCAGAGACGGGGGCTGGGCAATAGCCGCATCGCACTCTTAAAAATATGGGTCAAATCTTTTGCCATCTGAGCCGGTTGCAGAGCTGCTTTATCTTGGAACTGGAGATAGTGGCCAATTTCTCGCGCGAGCTGTTGCACAATAGTTTGAGAAGATTCTCCGGCTCGCACGATCCAGCGGCGGGGGACACGGCTTAAGTCTTGACCGACTTCCTGCAGCCAGCTAGTCAGTGAAGCTTTAGTTTCGGCGGGCAGCTGCAGGCGTGCCGAAATGGCGCTCCAGTCAATCTCTCCCTGCAGCTTTAGCGATCGCAACTGCGTCAGCAAGTCTGGCTTCAAGTCTTCGAGTGAAATCGTTGACCAATCCACCGTTTGCAACGTCTGCTCGCAGATCTGCGTCACCCGCGCCATCAGAGCCTGATCGCGGGCGGCATCATCCACTACCCACGCTGCCTGCAGGGTTTGACTAAGGGCTTGCACCTGCTCAGGGGTGATGCCCTGTCGCCTTGATAAGACAGCCGTGATAGCGGCTAAATCTAGGTGAGCTGCCATGGCTGCAGTGGGTTCAGGCAGGTCTTGCGCTTCGCGTAGGGTCTGAATTTTGGCAGACAGATGGTCTGGAGTGAGGGAATCTAGATTGGTATAGCGACAGTAGGCCATGAGCTTGGCTTGCACTGTCGCCAATGCGGGCTCCCAGTCAGGCTCCTCTAGCTGTTCGTTAACTTGGGCAAGCACCGTCTGTTGTATTTCGCTTAATTGCTGAGTGATGGTGGCTACGCGATCAGCAGCCAGATCCCCTCGTTCTTGCAGCCACTCCACATAATGATGGTGATTGAGTTTGCTCAATTGCTGATGTATGGAGGCAGCAGCAGCTTTGGGATCATACAGCCGTTCATAAAACTCCTCTTTGAGAACCTCGGGATGCAATGACCAGTCAGGGGCATGGCGAATATAGTCGCGAGCATCCTGCAGAATGGCGTCAGCAAACTCTGGCGAATGGTCGGTGGCAGCGACTTCTGGCTGCTCCCGCAAGGATTGCACCTGACGCCAAACGGCATCAGCATCCAGGTTAGACAAATCAACTTGCTCTAGCAGGCGCTGCAACATCTGCTGCCAACTGGGCAGCTCCAACTGCGACCATAGCCCCGACGCCATTGAGGATGTCGTCATTTCAGCGGTCATGGATGGGGTCGAGGTGAGGGTAGGCTCCAACTCTTCGACAACAACGGTCGCTTCCTCTGCGGACAATTCAGTGCGATCGCTCAGCTCCTGAATGAGGAGTTCTCGCTGCTTGATCAAGAGCTGGGGTAACTGCTGTTTGAGGGCGGCGATTTGCTTGACTTCAGCCACCAATGCTTCTAGCTGAGGAGAGGTCGTCTCGACCGGTGTAGGGGATAGTGACTGCAGGCTACGTCGAATTGTCGTGATGAGTCGTCTGCCGCCCGCGATCGCCGTGCCGACAATCGAATCGGCAATGGCCGAAAGCGTCGTCGAACTGAGCCAGAGAAACAGTAACCAATAGGCTGACCACAGAATCAGGCCCAAAATGCTACCCCGCCGAGGCTCGGCAATTTGGCTAAACTCCGTGGCGAGTAGCACCGCGACAAACATGACCAGCGAAAGACTAGAAGCAACACCAAACCCGATCAAATGGGTAAAGGGCAAAGCTATCTCAGATGACGGCGATGTATCCTCGTCGTCCGACCTATCTGCGGTCGAAGGCAGAGAGTCCGGGGCTGATTCGTTGATTGCGATCGGCGACCAATCCAGCACCGTCAATCCGAGGGCGATGCCGAGGTTGGTCAGCAATAGCTGCAGGACAGCCGCGATCATTAACCCTGCCACCAGGGAGAACAAAACTTCCATAAGGCCCACTGGCTTAGCCTCTCAGTAATTACGCACCCACGGAATGGGAGCGGAGTCGTTCTAGGCCTATTGCTCACACGAAAGCTTTAGTTTATCGAGCTGAGACAAAATTCACAGGTTCGCCGCCGCAGAGGATAACTACAGCTCCTAGTAAATAACGGGATGCTGGGTGGCCATGGCAATGATGTTACTCACCAGGCAGCAGCCAACGTCGCCTGCGTCATCGGCCTACATGCCCATGATGTTGTAGCCCGAGTCAACGTAAAGAATCTGCCCGGTGACACCGCTAGATAAATCGCTGCATAGAAACGCCGCCGCTTTACCCACTTCTTCTTGCGTGACGGTGCGGTGCAGCGGCGCAATATCCTCTACATGGTGAATCATGTCTAAAATGCCCCCGACTGCAGAGGATGCCAGTGTGCGGATCGGCCCGGCCGAAATGCCGTTGACGCGAATGTTGCTACTGCCCAAATCCGCCGCTAGGTAGCGTACATTCATTTCTAAGGCAGCTTTAGCGATGCCCATCACGTTGTAGTTGGGAATCACTTTCACCCCGCCCAAATACGTCAGGGTGACGATGCTGCCGCCATCGGTCATGAGGGGTTTAGCAGCTCTGGATAGGCTCACGAGCGAATAGGCACTGATATCTAACGCTAGCTGAAAGCCTGCTTTAGACGTCTCACTAAAGTCACCCATGAGGTCATCACGATTGGCGAAGGCCAAGCAATGCACCAGAATATCTAGCTGTCCCCACTGCTCTTTCACCGCATCAAAGGTCTCGGTAACTTGCGCTTCATCCTGTACGTTGCAGGGTAAAAACAGTGAGGGATTTAACGGCTCAACCAGGTCTTTGACCTTCTTTTCCATCTTGCCCTTGGCATCGGGCAGGTAAGTCACGCCGAGATCAGCTCCGGCTGCATGCAGCTGTTGCGCAATGCCCCAAGCAATAGAGCGGTTGTTGGCAATGCCCGTGACGAGGGCGCGTTTTCCGGTGAGATCCAGCATAGTAGTTCTGATATGAGCCACTTAGGAGAATACTCAAAACTGGGGACACCTGGATAGTCCCTCAACGAAATCAGCTACAGGTTCAAGGGAGCGCTGCCAAGTGAATGAAGCTCGCAGGTATGCTTAACTCCGAGATCTAGAACTGTTATGCAGACTCGCAATATGCAGGCTGGGCACAACCCAGCAGCGACTACCGACTGCCCGGAAGACTTCTGCTGGCCGCATTAAGCCATTGAGGGGGAAATCAATCGTCTATGGCGACTCTTCTGCTTCGGCGCCGACCAGCAAAACCTCACCATGCAGCATGCGCTGGGCGGCATCTAACAGCGCTTCTTCTAAGTAGGGCTTGGTGAAGTAACCGCTCGCGCCGAGGTCAACGGCCATCTGCCGGTGGCGATCGGCTCCTCGCGAGGTCAGCATGGCAATGGGGATCTGTTTCAGCGCACTGTCTTTTTGCATCCGCGACAGCAGCTCTAAGCCATCCATGCGAGGCATTTCGATATCGCAGAAGACGAGGTCGCAGGGGAGGCCTGAGCGCATTTTCTCCCAGGCTTCTTGACCATCGCGGGCCTGTTCGACCCGGTAGCCAACTTTGTTGAAGCTCATCGACAGCAGCTCGCGCACGGTAATAGAGTCGTCCACAATCAAGACAGTTGGCTCTGCCTTGGCCACGACGGTTTCTTCCGGCGGTACCTCAATCTGCGACCAGATCGAAGATCCAGCTTCGCGACGGACGCGACCCTGGGCAATATCAATTAGTTCGAGCACATCGCCACTCGGCATCACGCGGCCATCCCCCAGCACGGGCGCCCCGGCAATCCCCATTGGTTTGGGCACCGGGCCTTCTAACTGCTTGATCACAATTTCCTGTTCACCGAGCACGCGATCGACTTCAATGCCGATGTAGGTGCTGGCATTCCGCAAAACCACGATGGAAACCATATTGTCATCTTGGTTACCGCCATAAACGCGACCTCGTCCCAAGGCCCGATTAAAGTGCAGCAGCTCTGATAAAGGTTGGAATGACAGCAGCATGTCGCGCCATTGAATCGCGTTTTGGCCTTCATCGTCTGTTTGCACTCTTTCGCGAGGCACATCAAACATATCTTCGACCCCGTCCATCGGGAAGGCAATGCGCGCTTGATTATTCAGACAGCTCAATGCTTTCGAGATACTGAGGGTCAGCGGCAAGCGAATGGTAAAGCTCGTGCCTTTGCCCATGTCTGAATCAATGGTGATGGAGCCGCGGATTTCTGCCAGAGCGGTACGCACCACATCCATACCGACGCCCCGACCCGCAAAGTCATCAGCTCGATCGCGCGTACTAAAGCCGTGACGAAAGAGGAGTTCGTAGGTCTCTAGAGTATCCATGCTGTCGGCATCGGCCTGAGTAATGATGCCTCGCTGAATAGCTTTACTCTTAACGACATCTGGGTTAATGCCACCACCATCATCTTCAATGTAGATGACGGTTTGATTACCCTGATAAAAGGCGCGGACGGTGATTTTGCCCTCACGCGGCTTGCCCACAGCAGCCCGCTCTTCGGGAGACTCAATCCCGTGGGTAATAGCATTATTGACCAGGTGAGTCATCGGATCATAGAGCCGCTCTAGCAGCATCTTGTCAATGAGAGTATCGCGACCCTCGACCACCAGGCGCGCCTCTTTGCCACATTTGATCGAAATATCTCGCACAGCGCGGGGCAAGCGATCGGCGGTCTGGGCAAAGGGTACCATGCGAGCCTTATTCAGCCCTTCTTGTAGCTGAGTGGTGACCTGCCGAAACTGGCGCGCAATCTGATCCGTCGATTCTACGGTGTAGGCAATGTCAGAAGAAGATTCCCGCACTCGGACGATCAGTTCGATCATTTCCTGGGTGAGAGTATGGAAGCCGGTAAAGCGATCCATCTCCAGAGCGTCGAAGCTAGCGCCGGTCGCATGGCCATCCCCGTTGCCACCGTGTTGATTGGGCGCTGGGGCAAGCCCGCCATTCTGAAAGGCCTGCCGACTAGCTAAGAGGGAGCTTTCTAAGAGCGATCGCTCATAGAGATCGCGCATCCGCTGCCCGACATCGTTTAACTGCTGCACTTGAAACAACAGATTGTCGAGGAACTGGCGGAAGCGATCTTGATCCTGCTCTAAAGAATTACGGTTGACGACCAGCTCACCCACCAGGTTGTTGAGGTTGTCGAGATGTTTGACGGAAACTCGCATCGTTTGGTCAACGATCCCCCCCACCCGGCGGGGGGCACGTCGAGCGCTCGTGGAGCGAATGGAGGCAGAGGGGCCACCCAACGCTTGATCAGCTTCTTCGAGGAGCTTTTCTAAATCACCAAAATCGTCATCAGCGGCCGCGTTGGCAGCACTTGCCTCGGTCACCTTAGGGGGAGAGTCGTCACCAATGAGGGCATCTAGTTCGTCAAAGTCGACATCGCCCTCCCCCGCGTCAGTCAACCCGTTGGCAGCATCGGCTCCGAGCAGATCGTCGAGTTCGTCGAAGCCAGCGGCGGTTTGCGAGCCAGCAGGAGCGTCGTCGAGCAGCGCGTCTAAGCTGTCAAAGTCGGCCTCATCAGTACCGGTCTCAGCGACACTGGGGGCATCATCCAGCAATGCGTCGAGGCCATCAAAGTCAGCCGTATTGTTGGTAGCAGTCGGAGCATCTTCTAACAGCGCATCCAGATCGTCTAAGTTGGTCTCCTCACCAGCATCACTGACAGCAGGGGCATCCTCTAGCAACGCGTCGAGATCATCGAGGCGGGTCTCTTCCCCTGCTGCACCAGCCGTATCAGTCGGAGCGTCATCTAATAATGCGTCGAGCCCCACCAAGTCCTCGGCAGCGTCAATATCACTGCTGGCGGTGATATCCAACCCGGCAGTGGCAGCATCGGTCGAGGCATCGTCGAGCAGCGCATCAAGCCCCACCAAGTCCTCAGCATCGTCACTGCTGGCGCTGATATCCAATCCTAAATCAGCAGTCTCCGTCAGCTCAGTTTCCAGGTCATCGCTTTCATCAATCACATCATTGATGGATAAAAGGTCGTCAGCTGCTGACAGTGCAGACTCCAGCGGCGCGCTATCCGCTTCGTCAGTGGAAGATACTTCAAACAAATCAGCAGTGTCTGCCCCTGCTTCGAGATCGTCCAACACCATACTGCCGTTGATGTCCACTGGGTCGGCGGCCGTCAAGGAGTGCTCGGACTCAGCCGTTGCTGCGCTTAACTCATCGATCTCCAACAAACTATCAACCGCCGCTGGCTCATCGTCAGTCGTCAGGTCAAACGCTTCAGTAACGGCGGTATCGGCAGTCAGCAAGTCCAATTCGCCAATGCCGTCGGTCGATTCGCTGACGGCAGTCAAAGCATCAAGCCCATCATCAAGAGCCGCGGTCGTAACGTCAGGCTCAGCGGAGACCGTACTCTCAACCGCTAAAAAGTCGCTATCGCTGCTGGCATCGGTTGCCTCAGGGCTAGAGAGGAAGTCGTCAAATTCATCCGATTCGGCAACTGTCTCTGAGGTTGCCGTTGGCGTCGCAAAGAAGGCATCAATGTCATCTTCTGGGATGACGCCTGCGGTCACTGCCGGGGAGGCAGCAGACGACAATGGCTCAGCGTCAAAAAAGCTATTCTCATCTGTCTCATCACTGCTGGCGATCGCGGCATCGTCCCCCTCTAGAGACAGATCGCCAGTGAGCTCTGAGCTGGCCTCACCCAGCTCAGCTGCCGGTTCACTTAATCGGCTGTCGAGTGGCTCATTTAGGGCATCGAGCTCTAAGTCGTTATCATCGGCGACGGCAAAGTTCAGATCAAGGGCATCGGCAGCAGCAGTTGCCCCCTCATCAGTCACTATCCCATCAAACGCCATGGCCACATCATCCACGGCCGCAGCGTCGTCAGTGTTGAGCAGAGCATCTAAATCATCCCCACTAGAAGCGAGAGCATCGAGTGATTCCAGATCAGTATCAGTCGCTGAGGTGGTTGCTGTCGGAAAGGTGAGGT
>CALCPB010000292.1 GCA_937897665.1 uncultured Halomicronema sp.
CAACCAAGATCCCGACGAGCTGGGTCGCGTGCGGGTGCGGTTTCCGACCCTGACGCCGCAGGAAGATGGCAGCGCCCACGAAAGTAACTGGGCGCGAATCGTTGCCGTGGGGGCCGGGGACGATCGCGGTTTCTATTGCCTGCCCGAAATTGAGGATGAGGTGCTGGTGGGGTTTGAACATGGCGACATTCACCGCCCCTACGTTTTGGGCAACGTGTGGAACGGTACCGATGCCCCGCCTCATGCAGTCTCAGACACGGTGAACCGAGGCAAAGTGCGCCTGCGAACGTTGCGCACGCGCACCGGCCATCAAATGCAGTTTGTCGAAGAAGACCAAAATGCCAGCCAGGCAGGGATTTTCTTTGAAACGGCGGCGGGGGCACAGGTGTCGCTCAACGACAGCACCGGCACCATCACGATCGCCACCCCCAATGGGCATCAGCTCAGCTTTAGCGATAGTCAAGGGGGCATCACGATGCAATCGCAGGGCGGCCATGAAATTACGCTCAACGATGCGCTGCAGGTGCTCACGGTGCGATCGACCGGCATCCTCAACCTGCAAGCTACGACGGCGATCAACATTCAAGCGATCGGGCCGATTAATCTGCAGGGGGCGCTGGTCAATTCTGTGCCGCCGCCCAACCAGCCGTTTTGATGGTGCGAGTCAGGAGCACATCAAACCTGATCAGGGTCTTGGCGTTTGAGAAATTCGTGCAGGGTACGCAGGGCGGCCCCGCTAATTTTGCGGGTGTGGCCAGGACGGACATCTTGCTCCAGGAAGCTGCGCTCATCATCGTCAAATTTAATCTCTGGCAGCTTGCTGACGAGGGCTTGAGTGAGTGCCAGGTCATTTTTGATCAGATCGGCATAGATGGGGGCGGAGATATTGAGCCAAGGGCCGACGACAGGGGTGACATATTTCAAAATACCAAACAGGTGATTGAGATGAGGCATCATCACCTTGAGCCACCTTTGAGGATTGTCAATCGCGTAGAGACCGCCTTCTTGCACCGGATGCAGACAGCCGGGATGCTCGCAGTAGAATTGTAGATTGATGCGTTGAGCGCCGATGTCTCTTTGCCAAAAAGGGCGATCGTCTGGACGCAGCACAAATACACTGGGGCAGGATGTTGCTCAAGCCTTCCACGATAAGTTCCAGGACTTCGTGTTCGCGATCGCTCAGCTCATTGAAATAGGCCATGAACATTCAGCGGGAAGGGACAACTCAAGGTTCCTGCATCACTCGGGTGAGTTATGACGAGTGGAGTTTTGCCGCATCGTGAGGCGCGATCTCTGCACGATGGCTGCCCAGACGGTTCAGCCTCTCACGGTAATGACTATTGTGATGAAACCTGAGCCTCGATCGTGGCGGCAGCCTCGGAGTCACCGTGCTGGGTTTTGACCCACTTCAACCGTTTCGGCCGAATTGCCATGCGGCTAGTGACGGCCGCAACAATGACAAACCAGTGGGTCATATAAATCATGCCGCGCCCAGTTTGCACCCAGAGGGAAAACGCCGAGGCCTTTTGGGTTTGCTTGAGCCCCTGGGCCATGCTCACCGTCGCGAACAACACCGCCACGCTCGACAACGGCATCAGCATCGGCAAGCGGTTGCGCGCCAGGGCCATGGCAAAGTCGGGAAAAGCCGCGGTGGGCAGACCGTACTGAATCAGCCAAAAAATGAGGAGATCAAAGGTTTTGCTCCAGCCCAAGCGTTTGGGCGTGAGCAGTTGCCAGTAGTCGAGGTATCGTTGGTAGCCGCCCTCGGCCCAGCGATTGCGTTGATGCCATAGCGGCAGGGCTTTGACAACGCCCTCTTCCCAAACGGTGGGCGTCATGAATAAGGGGACGTCCCAACCGTTCACGTGCAGCTTGAGGGTGAGGTCGAGGTCGTCGGTGATGGTTTCTTCATTCCAACCGCCGCACTGTTCCAGCGCGGCGCGCCGCACAAATTGACCGTTGCCGCGCAGCTCGCCAATGCCATTCACTGTGCCGCGCTGGCGCTGACAGTTGGCGTCAAAAGCCATTTCGGCCACTTGGCTACGTGTCCAAAAGTTATCGGTGCTGTTGGCGATCACCTTACGCAATTGCACCGCCCCAACCTGTGCTTGCTCAAACATTGGCACCACTTGCCGCAGACAGTCGGCAGAAATCTGCGCATCGGCATCAAACACCAGCAAAATCGACCCGGCCGTGGTGGGCCAAACCTGATTCAGAGCCCCGGACTTACCGCCAGTCGCCGTTTGGTCACGATGGACGACCTGTAAATTGGGATGCGGCTGAGCCACCTGATCCATCAGTTGGCTGGTGCCATCGGTACTGTGATCATCAATCAGCCACACATCAAAGCGCTCAGTGGGGTAATCAATGGCCATCAGGGAATTGGCCAACCGTTGGATAACGCTGACTTCATTTTTGGCCGCGACCAAAATTGATACGTAGGGCCAGTGGGTCAGATCGGTCGTAGCCTGTTCTTCCGCCGCCGTGTCGTGCCAACTGGGCAGGGCCGCGGGGCGTCGCTGAGATCGGGCCAGCAAGAGTCGTAACAGATGCGCCCCCATCATGACCGCTAAACCATAAACCACCCACTGCCCCCAGGCCAGCAGGTGCAACGCGGCAGTACAGGACCAGACGCCCGCCAGCGCGATCGCGGCTTTCAGTCGCCGTCGCTCATACCGATGGAAATCGTCAGCCGCTAGGGGTAATAAATCAACCGAGTCTGTCTTGTCCCCATTGAACATCCGCTTACCACCTCGCCTCTTGCTGCCGGTTGTGAATATCTCTACGCTCGTTGCTCTGGCTGGCGACTTTGTTGATGGCTCAGCAATGAACCTGGGTATCCTCAAAGCACTGCAGCAAACCCATCAGCGCTTGCCGGTGGCCGGGTTAGAGCCTGTCCCTAAGGGCTCCCTAGCGGTCACCTTTAAGCGGGGTCAAACGGTTCGTCGGGCCGGGGGGTTGCGGGCGGTCGCCAGTTTACAGCTCTTCATCATCCTAGCTGCTTAAGGTCGATGAAATGGCAAAGCGACGTCGGCAAACGGATTTGTTGTGGTATCACTGAGGGCACATAGGGCTCTGCTCTGGAGAGCTTCTTGTGCCGGATGTAGAGGCTTCAGGCCGCTGCGCACGCTCATTGATTGGGTCAACTGATTTCTATTAGGTGCTATGTCACTGACTTTTGAAGAGATAAAACCTGTCAATAAATCCGACATCGGGGTTTATTTGCCTTACTACCAGGGCACCAAACGCAATGCTTTACCGTATGCGATCGGTCTCTACAAGCGCGGGAATTTGGAGGGCGAACGAGCGATCGAAGAGGGCGAAAGTATCCCTTTTATCGCGACGTGGAATGTATCGACTTTGCCAGCTGATTTGACGCGCTGTCGCCTACAGTTTGATGATGATGCCGATCTCAGTTATGAGATCACCATGGCCACGTTTGAGTTTGTCGACTTTTTGTTTGATGTGGTCGTGTCTCTGCGCCACAAGCAGCCCGCCGATTTTTCTAAGTCTTTCTATCGCAAGCTTTTGCGTTTAGACGATTGACAGCGTGAGGTGGCGCATCGTCAAGTAGTGGCAGAATGGGAAGGGCAATCCACCATACACCCACCGGTAAGGAGCTAGAGGAGTGCCCAAAACAGCCAAACACCTGATCATTGGCTCAACAGAAGCCTACAGCGGTAAATCGACCCTTTCAATTGCCATTGGTAGTCAGCTGCAAAAGCTGGGGTTTCAGGTGGGCTGGGGTAAGCCGCTGTCATCAGTGGATACGTATGGCCATGGCCTAGAGCACCTTGATAGCGACTTGAGCTTTGTGCCCACGACGCTGGCACTGGCCTCCGAACACCAGCCGCCCAATCTGTTGTCTTTAGATAGCAAGACCCTGGTTGATCGATTGCGTCAAGAGGCAGTCCAAACGCTGGACGACGCCCTTAAGCATTATTGGGAAGATGCCCAAGGTGACATTATGTTGCTAGAAGGGCCATCGACCTTGGAAGAGGGCGCCCTATTTAACCTGTCTTTGCCGGAGATGGCAGCGGCCCTTGATGCTCAGGTCGTGTTGGTCATGCAGTTTGATACTCGTCGCATGGTAGATCAGCTCGTGGCCGCGCAAAAGCGGCTGGGCCGGGCGCTGATTGGGGTGGTGCTGAATGGCGTGAGTGAGACTGATGTGGCACTCATTCAAGACACGATCGCCCCCTATTTAGAACAGCAGGGCATTGCGGTAATTGCTACGTTGCCGCAGCTATCGTTCTTGCAGGGCATTCGGGTGTCGGAGTTGGTGCGGTATTTGGATGCCGAGGTGCTCTGCAGCAGCGACCATCTCGACTTAGTCGTCGAAAGCCTCAAGATCGGCGCGATGAATGTCAACTCAGCGCTCCGCTTTTTTGGTCAGGGTCATCATCAGGCCGTGGTAACAGGGGGCGATCGCCGCGATTTACAAATTGCCGCCTTAGAAACTTCGACCCATTGCCTGGTGCTCACGGGGCAAATTGCGCCTGCACGTGATGTCTTAGCCCTGGCGAAAGATAAAGAAGTGCCGGTGTTATCGGTGGCCACCGACACCCTGACCACCGTAGAGCGGATTGACATGCTGTTTGGCCGGGTGCCGCTGAATAATCCCGATAAGATTCCGCTGATTCAAGAGCATTTGGCCGATCAGGTAGATATTGAGCGGTTAATTGCGCTGGTGGGGCTCGAAAGACCGGCGATCGCACCCCGGAGCTAACTTTTTCCACCTTGACTGATACAATGGGCGCGTTCATTTATTCGTGTATCTCCGTTGAGTCAGTCCATTGATTCCCCCTTGGAATCTTCCAAGGTTGATGTCTTTCTGCAAGAGCTGGCTGCGATTCAGCAGTCGGGAGACAAACGCATTGCCATTTTGGGTTCCCGCCACGTGCCGATTACCCACCAGCAGATCATCGAGCTGATGACCTACGCCCTTGTGATCGGCGGTAATCGGATTCTGACCTCCGGTGCGACTGGCACCAACTCGGCCGCGATTCGAGGTGCCCTCAAGGCTGATCCCAACCTGTTGACGGTGATTTTGCCCCAAAGCCTTGAGAAACAGCCGCGCGAGTCGAAAGATCAGCTCAATCAGGTGATGCATTTGGTCGAAAATTCGACAAATGATGCGCTGTCGCTCGCCGAGGCCAGTGCGATCTGTAACCAAGAGATCATTTCGCGGTGTCAGCAGCTCATTTGCTTTGCCTTTCACGATAGCCATACCCTGCTGCGCACCTGCGAAGATGCCGAAGATCAGCGCAAGATCGTCACGCTCTTTTACTTCGACTAAGGCCGCTGCGTAAACATAGCGTCCCTGATGGCAGCGGTTCGACACGGCCCTACCCTGACAGAAGCGGCTGCTGTCCTGCGGCTATGATTGAGGGGGCGCTCCCTCAGCCCATCTTTCGACTCAGCCCACCCAGCGAGTGCTTTTATGAATTTCTTGACTCGTTTGCCGATGCCAGCCGCCTTGCTAGTGTGTATCGTCCTTGGTGCGGTGTTGATCTACGTGCCTTTTCTGTTGGTGGGGGTAGCGCGCCTGCAGGTGGGCTATGACATGTCAGCCCCGCGCACGATGGTCGATAAATTTCCCCCCTATGCGCAGCGAGCCAATTGGGCTCACCAAAATTCCTTCGAGTCGTTTACGCTGTTTGCCCCGGCGGCGCTGATGGCCTACGTGACCGGTCAGGATTCACTGCTGGCCCTGGGGGCCGCGATCGCCTACGTTGTGGCGCGACTGCTATATAGCCTGTTCTATATTCTCGATATTCCCCTGTTGCGATCGGCCATGTTCGCGGTGGGCAGCTTGAGTATTTTTACACTGTTTGTCATGAGTTGCCGGTCTGCCTTACTGTAAACATGCCTAGGCAACAAATGGCATTGGGGCGGTGTCAGAGCTGTGCTTATCCTCACCCCGCCCGAACGGAGCTGTTTTCTGGTAAGACGTTGGCACTGCCGAACGCTGATTGAGCGGGGCGGCTTCTTTGCGCCCTTTCTCACTTCCCTAGTCTGAGTTGGCTCACGGTTAGCGGGTGACGCTAAATACCGACTACTGAAAAACGTTTCGTTAATTTAGACCCTTTTATCCCTCAAAATTTTCGCGTATGGCTTCTACCTACTCCTTCGATATTGTCAGTGAATTTGACCGCCAAGAGCTGGTCAATGCCATCGATCAGGCGCGCCGGGAAATCACCACTCGCTATGAT
Organism: uncultured Halomicronema sp.; assembly: GCA_937897665.1. Lineage (GTDB taxonomy): Bacteria > Cyanobacteriota > Cyanobacteriia > Phormidesmidales > Phormidesmidaceae > Halomicronema. The sequence goes on from CALCPB010000292.1 coordinate 6,216, forward strand.
CTTAAAGACAGTAAAACCTCTCTAGAGCTGAATGAGAGCACGATCACGATTGAAACTGACAGCAATATGACGCTGCAGTCAGTGCAAACAATTTTGCAAACAAAAGCTGCTAAGCGAAACCTCTCGCTGAAGATTTTTGAATTTGGCAAAGCCGACTCGGCCAGCGGCAGTCGGGTGCGGCAAGAGGTCACGCTTAAGCAGGGCATTGACAAAGAAATTGCTAAGGACATTTCTAAGTGCGTCCGTGACAATCTCAAAAAAGCCCAAGCTTCGATTCAGGGTGATACGGTGCGAGTCTCCGCCAAATCAAAGGACGACCTGCAGGCCGCGATTCAACTATTGAAATCGACCGAATGGCCCGTAGCTCTACAGTTCACCAATTATCGTTAGGCCGCGATCGCGGCAGTGACGCCGCTATTTTACTGCGCCAATGGGCCGGCACCTGTGCCCCTGAGACTCACCTGCCCGCAATAGTCTCGGGGCGCTTGCGGTCTCGGGGCGGGCGAATATCATTGGCATTGGCGGGGCTATCGGCGGCTTGACCTTGCCAATCGCGAATGCGCAGTTGGGCCTCGGCATAGGCATCGGTACGAGGCGGAATCTGGCTAGCGATGGCAATCGCTTCGTCCACATTACGAGCAGCCGTTGATTCGGCGACGCGCAGCAGATCCCAACTCCACTGATTGGCAGCCTGTCGGGCGAGCGTCCAGTCGGAGCTTGAGTCTGGAACTGCGAGCGCTAGCTCAATGGCCTGAGCTAAGCCACCGACGGTGCCAGAGTCGGCCACGAGCAGCGCCTGCTGATAGGACTGGCGACCGCTTTGTTGATCTTGCCAACCGGCGATCGCGGTTTGCGCCTCGTCATACAGCGCCTGGTTGGGCGGAATTTGTGAAGCGACGGCGACGGCTTGACTCAATTGGCCGTTATCCGCCAGCTGTTGTGCCTGGGTCAGCATGGGCTGGTTATCCAACCGCTGAATCTGCCAGCGCCAATCGGCCATCAAGTCTTGTGCTTCGCCATACAGGGCGCTGCTGTTTGGCACCTGCCCCACCTCCGCGATCGCGCCTTGCAAACTAGCGCGATCGCCCCCCAGGGCGGCCAGTTTAGCGCGATCAATAAAGGGCTGATCTTCGATCAGGGCGATGCCGCGACGCCATTCGGCAATTTGCGTTTGCGCCTGATCCCAGCGGGGGTTGTCGGGGGCCACTTCTTCGGCTTCGACGATGGCGGCCCGCAGGCTTTCCACCGTGCCCGAGCGGGCTACTTGTCGGGCCCAGTTGAGTTGGGCCACGCCCTCAAGTTCCCACTGCCATTCACGTCTCAGGGCCTGCGCTTTAGCGTAGAGGGGGCGATCGCTGCCAAGGCTCTGCAAGCGGACAATCGCGGCTTCATAGCCCGCCGTGGTGCCGCCCCAGGTCAACTCATAGGCATCAGCCAGCGTTCTAAAGTCGGCGACCTCCTGTTCGAGCCTGGCCTCCGGGGGAATCTTGCCCAAAATTCGGAGCGCTTCAGGGCCGTCCTGATTGGCGAGGGCCGCTTCGGCCAGGTCGAGTAAGTCACTGCTCAGGTCTTTGAGCACGGTCTGAGCTTCCGCGTAGACATAGCTCTCGGGTTCGATGGCCGCCACTTGCTGCAGCGCTTCGAGAATATCGTCCACGGTGCCGCGATCGGCAATGCGCTCGGCGTTAGCCAGCAGATTGACTTCTTCACGCGTGCGGCTGATGAGGCTCGTCAGCTCGTCATAGCGCTGGTTTGCCCAAAATTCATTATCTACCGACCGCAGTTGAATGGCGGCGCTAAAGGCATCTCGAAACTGGGAGGCTCGCAGATGTTCCTCAGCCTTGCGAAAAATCGACTCCGCCTGTTCCCAAATGGCGCGCCAGCGGCGCAGGCGATCGCTGACCTGTTGTGCCGCCGCTGTGTTAGGGGGGATTTTTTCCGCAATGGTGATCGCCGCGTCGAGCTCGCCCTGATTAAAGGTCTGATCGGCAATGTGCAGCACTTCATCGGCCCACAGTTCGACCCGGTCGTTGATGTCTGAGCGCAGGGGATGATCGGCGGGCAAAGCTTCGACTAAAGAGATTGCCGCCAAGAGGCTATCGACCGACCCCTGATCGGCATAAGCATCGGCGCACTGCAGCCGCGTCGCCGCTGAAGCCAGGGGCCAAAAAATGGCGCGGCAGTTGGGCAAATTGGGAATGCGCAGCAAACTGACGGCCGAGGCACCGGCGACCCCCCCCAGTGCAGTCACCAGTAAAAAGGCCCATACCATCCAGCGGTTGGAGCGCTGGCGCGATTGCCGAGGCGGCTGAGCCGTAGCAGGAGGCATAGAGGTGGGTAAACCGGCCGTTGAACGCGTGGGATTAGCGTTGGGATTGGGAGGGCTGGGCTGTCGTCCGGCAGGCGATCGCCGCGATTGGGGTCGGGGCCACTGGTCACGCTTGGGAGGCGGCACCGCTCCGGGCCTCAAAGGGGAACCGCGTCGCGGCGGAACGGAACCTGAGGGCCGATTGGGAGGAAGGTTGGAGGAGCTGCTCATAAAATCCCTGGCACCATTCTGTGGATAGATTATTTAGCGTCATCCAGCTCGATTTGAGCCTAGCTAACTCTACACCTAGCAATATTGAGTCAATGATTTGCGTTTAGACAGTATATCGATCCAATCTGAAAGTAGCGCGTTCTTTCCAGATCTATCTCGATTGCGGGCCAGTTGTAAACTCTGGCAATCAGTTTGTCGCCCGAGGGTCGCGCTGTGTTTCACTCTCTTGGTGGCCGTCAGAGCGGTTTTTTATGTTGGCGAAATAAAATTTCGTGATGGAGTGCTTACGAGTCGGGTTAGGGTGAAAGGCCTTTTGCCCTGACCCGTGCAGGGATTCCAATCTCGGGCGACGCCCTGGCTTGCCGTCGTCACGGTTAGGGACTTTAGGGACTGCCCCACCGATCGCCCCGCCGCGCTCAGTCGGGCTGTAGCCTAAGAGAGGAAACCTACGATTGCAGAGAAAGTTTGTGAAAGTCGCATTTATTGGGATGGGCACCATGGGGGCGCCGATGGCTCTGAATCTGTTGCAGGCCGGTCATGACGTCATCGTTCACAATCGCACCCGCGATCGCGAGATGGCCGTGGCGGCAGCCGGTGCGCAACGGGCCGCCTCCCCCCAAGCCGCCGCGATGGCGGCTGAGGTGGTGATCACCTGTGTGAGTGACACCCCTGATGTGGAAGCCGTGATGCTCGGGGCTGAGAGCGTCGTCAGGGGCGCTAAACCGGGCACCATCGTCATTGATATGTCCACGATTAGTCCAACGGCCACTCGGCGTATCGCTGCCGACTTGGCAACTGCGGGTATTGCCATGGTCGATGCGCCGGTTTCAGGTGGGTCTGAAGGGGCCCAAAAGGGGACGCTCTCGATCATGGTGGGGGGCGAGGCTGAGGTGGTTGAGCAGGTGCGGCCCCTACTCGCGGCGATGGGGCAAACCATTACCCACGTGGGAGGCATTGGTGCCGGTCAACTGACGAAGGCGATCAATCAGATTATTGTGGCGGGCACCTACTGGGCGATCGCCGAAGGGCTGACTTTGGGCCTGAAAGCGGATCTGGATATGGATCAGGTGGTGGCAGCGGTCAGCGGTGGGGCTGCCGGTTCCTGGGGCCTCGACCATCGCTCGGGCAATATGCTCAACAACGAGTATCCCCTGGGCTTTCGCGTACGGCTGCATCAAAAGGATCTCAACATCGCGTTAGCAACCGCCCGTGAATTGGGCGTCACCCTACCGATGGCGGCCTACGTGGAACAAATTGAGACGGGGCTAATTGGTCGGGGCTTTGGTGATGAAGACATCTCTGCGATCGCTCGCAGTGTGCGCCAACAGTCAGGCCTGGATGATTAGCG
>CALCPB010000293.1 GCA_937897665.1 uncultured Halomicronema sp.
TCTCAATCTAGCTATTTAACTTTTGAGGCGCAGCTGGCGCGGGACGATGAACCGTATCGGCGCTTTGAATTGGTGATCGGAGTGCTGGTCGAGATGCCACCCGAGTCTGAAGACAACAACGACATCGCGAGAAAGCTCCTGTTTGAATTTGCTAAACATTTCCCTGTCCAGCTTTTAGCTTACAAAGATACCGAAGTTGAAGTGATGGGACGGCGAGCTACCTGTCGGATTCCGGATTTGCTTGTGCATACTGCGGAGTCAAAAGCGGCGCTGTCGGGCACCGTGCGCGCCACGATTACGCGGGACATGCCACCGCCCGCGATCGCAGTCGAGGTGGTGAGTCCGGGACAGGTCAATCGCGATCGCGATTATCGCTACAAACATACGGAATACGCGGCACGCGGCATTGCCGAATATTGGATTGTTGATCCAGAAACCCGACAGATCACGCTGTGTCAATGGGTCAATGGCCAGTATGAAGACACCGTTTATCAAGGTGCGGAGCCGATTCAATCCCCCCTCGTTCCAGGCTTTGCACTCACAACAGCAGCAGTCTTTGAGTGAGGATTAACGCTCTGAGTTGGGTGGACACTGTGGACGACGGTTCAAAATCGAGATCGATTAAGATCGAGAGATAGGTCTATCGAGGCACTTTGCCATGAACCTAGAACAGCAGCTCACCGCCATGCTGGTCCCGTTTTATTTGGGTGAGTATACAGATTCAGAGGGACGCAAGATTCAGGAAATGTGGGCCTGGGATTTTGAGGAATTGGAATGTGCCCACGATTATATTCAGTGGCTGTTTCCGATCGCGGAGAAAAGTACATTTAATCCAAATGCGCCCGTCGTAGACGAGACAGTCATTCAAGCCTTTCAACGCGATCCGCGACTGCAACAAAACTTGCGGCGATCGCTGTCAGTGATGCTGCGATTGTATGGCTTGCAACGCTCCCTCAACGAATCTGGGAAAGTTGTGGTCGAGAAGTCGGCAGACTATCCCCTCCGCAAACGCGAATGGATATGTCTGTTGGATCATAACTATCTGCGGATTACTCGAATATTGAAGTGTTTAACACTATTCGGATTGAACGAGGAAGCACAAGCGTTGTACGACTGTTTGCGACAACTCTATCGAGAGGAGCGCGATCAGATTGGCCGTGAAACGTTTCAGTATTGGACTGACGCCGTTAAGGCTTTTTCGGCCGTGTTACCAGTTCACCAGCAATATGGCAAGCCGCAGTTTTCTCAAGTCACTCCCAACAACTGAAATCACCATCTGATCGGTTTTTAAACTCCGTCTGCCGTAGGGCATTGCCCTTCCCGAAAGATATTCTGCTCTGGAAGAGTTGCCCCGATGATCTTTGGTCTAGCTTCACGGCATTTTTTTCGGCTTGCTGTCACCGTTTTCTGGGCCCGTGGGCGTATTCATCAGGTCGATCAGGCCCTCAGAGAGAAACTTGGGATCCATAAAGAGGACTTTGGAATTCTCACTTTCACTCAGCTTCTGGTTTGCTTCGACGTACTGCTGAGCAATCAGAAAGTTGAGAATTTCGCGGGCATCAGAGCGACCTTTGAGCGCTTCTGACAAAAGCTGAATCGACTGCACCGTACCCTGGGCGCGTTTGACGGAGGCTTGCTGGTCACCTTCGGCTTCTGACACGGTGGCGCGGCGCTTCAGTTCGGCGGCCTGCTGTTGCTGCATCGATTCCAAAACGGCTGTGGGTGGGTTGATGCTTTGCACTTCGACCCGAGTGACTTTGACGCCCCAGGGTTCCGTGGCTTCATCAAGCTGGTCGAGCAGTGCTTTGTTAAGTTCATCGCGTGATGCAAAGGTACTCTCAAAGGGCATTTTGCCGATTTCGGAGCGCAGGGTGGTGACCACTAACTCGCGAATTGCTCCTTTAATATCTTCGATTTCGTAATAGGTGCGTTCAAGGTCGAGAATCTTCCAATAAACAACGGCATCGACATCCAGGGAGACGTTGTCGCGAGTAATGGCCGATTGCGGCGGTACGTCTAACAAGCGCTCGCGAATACTCTCTTCCCATACGATGGTGTCTAAAAATGGCACGATGAAGTTCATGCCGGGTCTGAGTTTACGGTTATATCGACCCAACCGCTCGACCAGAGCCTGATTGCCCTGATTCACAATTCGCACTGACCCCACCGTGTAACCAATCTCAACCAGGGCCAGAATGACAAAAACTTCCATGAAGCGCACGCTCCTTGAGAGGCGTACAAATTTACCGTAAGTCTAATCCTTTTAGGGCTGAGTGGACTGCGAAGTTGCCGCGGCATCACAATTATGGAGAGGAGCGCGATCAGCAGGTATACGTTTGCTCTGGTTCCCCTGTTTCACCAGTGAATAGTGATTGTCCGCAATTGAGGATGTCGTTGCATGACTCGTCTCAAAAATCATGCCAGCATCGCAGGAGAGCTTCAGCCCTGGAGCGACGAAGCTCTCCTGCGTTCACTCGACGCGGCCCAGATACCCGAAGTTGGGCACGGCATACTGCCCTTGCCGAGTCGCGACCCCTCTGTTTTCGTCAAACTGGTGCCCCTGACCAGTTTGGAAATGCAGCGTCAGAACTACCAAGCCACCGCAAACTGCTTTCAGTTGCCCCCCTATTATCAATATCGGCTGGGTAGCTGTGGCTTTGGGGCCTGGCGAGAGTTGGAGACTCACCGGTTAGTCAATCAATGGGTCCTGTCAGATCACTGTCCTCACTTTCCGTTGCTACATCACTGGCGCGTGTTGCCGATCGCCCCCACCCACTACGACGACCGGATCGATCTGCAGCGTTGGGGCAACTGTGAAGCCATTCATCAGCGGGTGGCCGCGATCGCGGCAGCCACTCATTCTGTGGTGCTGTTTCTGGAACCGTATCCGCTGACCCTCAGCCAATGGTTTTGCGAGCGGTGGTCGCATGGTGCCGATCGAATGGCGACAATTTTGGACGTGGAATCCACTTTGATTGACCTGCTGTCATTCATCAATTCGCAGGGACTGCTGCATCTGGATGCCCACTTTGACAACATCCTCACCGATGGCCAACAGCTGTTTCTAACCGACTATGGCCTTGCCCTGTCTAACCAGTTTCAACTGGATGCCGCCGAACTTCAGTTCTTTGAGCAGCATCAGAATTTTGATATTTGTACCGCACTCACCAGCCTCGTTCACGCGATTGTGAGTCGTTATGATGACCGATCCAATTGGCGACAGGCACTGCAAGAGCTGACTGACGATCACCACAGTGCCGCTAGTGCGGAGCCGACTGACGTCCGCGCTAACCTCAAAAACAGACTCCCGATGGTGATGGAAATTGGAGATTTTTACCGCCGGCTACTGGCAGACCACACCGACCCATATACCGCTGC
>CALCPB010000294.1 GCA_937897665.1 uncultured Halomicronema sp.
CCGTAAAGTTATGCAAATCTACCTGGATTACAGCGCCACCACGCCGACTCGACCTGAGGCGATCTCGGCTATGCAGGCCGCCCTGCACGAGCAGTGGGGCAATCCATCGAGTTTGCATGAGTGGGGCAATCGGTCGGCCACCGTGCTAGAGCTGGCGCGGGCTCAGGTTGCCAGCTTGCTGAATGCGGCGGCTGACCGATTGGTGTTTACGGCTGGGGGCACCGAAGCCGACAATCTAGCCATTATGGGGGTGGCGCGCCGCTATCGCACCCCGCAGCATTTGATTGTGTCCAGTGTCGAGCATTCGGCGATCGCCGAACCCGCACGATTTTTAGCCACTCAGGGCTGGGATGTGACTTGGCTACCGGTCGACCGGTTAGGACGGGTCAGTCCAGATGAGTTAGCCGCGGCCATTCAACCCAATACGGTGCTGGCCTCAGTAATCTACGGCCAGAGTGAAGTGGGGACGCTGCAGCCCATTGCCGAACTAGCGGCGATCGCCCAACGTCGTGGCGTGTTATTTCACACCGACGCGGTGCAGGTGGCGGGCCGGTTACCGCTAGATGTGCAAACGCTGCCGGTTGATTTGCTATCGCTATCGAGTCACAAGCTGTACGGCCCACCAGGAGTCGGAGCGCTGTACGTGCGTCCGGGCGTCGATCTGCTGCCGCTGCTTGGTGGTGGTGGCCAAGAGGGGGGCTTACGCTCTGGTACCCAAGCGCTGCCTAACCTGGCCGGTTTTGGCGTCGCCGCTGAACTCGCTGCGCGCGAGATGCCCTCCGAAACGGTGCGCCTGATTCAGCTGCGCGATCGCCTATTGGCCCAGGTCACCGCCATTTCCGGTGTAGAAGTCACGGGTGACCCCCGCGATCGCCTGCCGCACCACGCCAGCTTTTGCGTCACCGCTGCCGATGGCGACACCGTCAGTGGCAAAACGCTAGTGCGCCAGATGAATTTGGCGGGCATTGGCATCAGCGCCGGGTCGGCTTGCCATAGTGGTAAGCTAAGTCCCAGCCCGATTTTGAAGGCGATGGGGTATCGCGATCGCGCCGCCCTCTGCGGCATTCGCCTCACTTTGGGAAGACACACCACCGCCGCCGACATTGACTGGACGGCTCTGGTATTGCGTCAGGTTTTAGACCGCACGCTGCCGCGTTTGACCCCTGCCCACGTTGCTTAAATCCGCTGCCCTAAGTTAACCCTATGACTGCTGTCCCCCGAAGTATCGAAGCCGCCGTCGAGCAGGCTAAAACTGCGACCCGTGCCGCCATTGAGGCAGGCATTCCACGCATTGTGGTTGATCTCAACATTCCCGAACTGAAGGCACTGCCCATCGCCGAGCAATTTTACCCCGTACTAGCAGAGCTGGGGTTGAGTTTTAAGGTGTATTTTCCTGATGCTGGGGCCGCCGCCCTGGCCCGCCGCGATTGGCAAGATCCGGCCTTTAGCATTCGCGGCATCAATGAGTTTAAGGGGCGCTTAGAGCCAGAGGATGAGGCTTGCCTGGTGATTGAGCCCTCTGCGGTTGAGGTCAATGAGGTTGAAGCACTGTGCAATGAGGCCACGGGCAAATACGTCGTGCTGCTCAATCCCAAGCTCGAAGATATTGCCGTGGTAGGTATCGGTTACACGGCCCGCCAGCTGCGCGATCGCTTTTTGAGCACGTTGGAATCTTGCTATTATCTGCAGCCGCTAGAGGGCGCGACGCTACTTCGCGTTTATCCGGGGCCGTGGCAGGTCTGGGGCGAGACTGAGGACGATGATTACGAACTGCTGGGCGAGTTTGCCCAGAAGCCTTCAGGCGAAGAAATGGCCAATCTCTTTGCGGATGAGGAAGCGCAAGCCGGTGATGGCACCAGCCCCACTCGACCGAAAAAGGGCGGCCTCTTCGCCGAATTAGGACAATTCATTCGGGCTTTGACCCAATAGGCGTGACTCGTTCTGGAAAATCTTTTAGTCAAACGAAGCTAGAGACAGGATCAACGCAACCGAAGCAAGCATAAACACCACAATAAAAATCAGACCGAGTGCTGTTAGCCGACGACTGAATCGAACAAAGTCAGACAGCCTTTTACTGAGTTGCCGATCCCCCATACCCCGAGCGCTTTTAGCCATTTCAGCAAGTGGCTTCGCACTATTATGAGCCTTGGAATAAAAGACTCCCACATCAGGCTTGCGACGAACTTGCTCATAGAGATTGAGATGATGCTCTCTCAGATAGGACATCATTTTTCGATATTGTCTGAGATAGATCAGATTGAAGAGCATGATCGCTGTCATGAACAGGACTGCTAGAAGAATAAATCCAATTGCAATTACCGTCTCGCCAATCCGAATCTGTTTCTCTAAGACTGAAATACTGGCTAGGTAAGTCATAGCGCATCGTATAGTTCAGAATTAAGTCTCTCTACAATTCTCAGCTCAACCACTCTGGCAAATCGCAACAAATGGCAAGAAACTGGTCCCTTGCGCACCGACCTGCCTTGTTGTCTTTAATCTCACTCCTGATCTGCCAGGACCTTATGGCATGTGAGTTTTCAGGACTGTTAGCCTCTGCTCATAATGGCGATCACAATCAGCCATCCTTTTGGCAGGCTTGAGGAATGCCAGTCTTTACGGCTCTAACTCGGCAAATGCCCGTACCGGAAAGGTGCCAAAGCCTTTTATTTTGACTGGCACCGCATAGAACTTGAAGCCACTCACAGGCACCGCCTGCAAATTACACATGTGTTCCACGATGAGGATTTCTGCGCCTAATAGTGTTGAGTGCACCGGGCGTTCTTTCCCACTGGAATCATCAATGTTGTATGCATCTATGCCGACGAGTTTAGCGCCGCGATCGCGCAGGTAAATGGCAGCGACATCTGTGAGAAATTGATGCCCCTCGTAGTATTCCTCCGTGTTCCAATATCTCGACCAATTGGTTTTCACCAGCACCGCTTTATCGCGGACTTCTAAATTGGCAAAGGCTGCTTGATCGATGGCTTTCACCTCTTCGTCAATCACCACTTTGATGCCCTCAAGACTTGCGAGTGATTCCAACGTGAGCTCAGACAGATCTTTGCCATCTTCGTAGCGATGAAACGGGGAATCTAGATAGGTGCCGGTATTTGAGCACATCTCGATTTTGCCAATTTGAAACGTGGTGCCTTCGGCATAGTGTTTTTTCGAGTCTTCTCGACTTAAGTAGTCGCAAATAATAGGGGCTGGCAATCCCTTATAGGTGATGAGGCCATCTTCAACGGTATGGCTGAGATCGATCAGCTTTTTCATTTAATGATTCTCACAAAGTCGGCGACATAAATCGATCATGCTGGTCAGAGTGGGCTGCATCTTAAGTGGTCGGGCAAGAGTTTATACCGCGATCGCGCCCAGCCAGTCTCTCCTGATTGTCGTTTCAAGCCGCTTGAGAAGTCAGCTTTAAACGTAGATCTTTTCAAAACAATGCACCTCAGGCGCATCTTCCCGTGGTCCCAAATCAACCCAGCCATGGCTTTGGTAAAACCTCAGGGCCACTCGATTCGTTGGGCTGACGCTTAGTCGGGCAGAACGGCAACCCAGTTCTCTTAGAAAAGTCGCTGCGTGTTGCTCTAACTGTTGTCCCAGCCCTTGACCCCGAAATTCTGGAATCAAATAAAATAAGTGGACATAACCCACGCGGAAATCGTGTTTCCAGCGCCCCATCTCAATTTGTCCAATAATCTGATTGTCATGCCAGGCATGAACACAACTGTGCGGCAGTGTCTTCATCTTTTGCTCTAGCCAATGCAGATACGTAGCGACGCCGTCGCCATCCATTTCATAAAACAGATCGGCTGAACCAAAGCTACAAACAAAGGAATCGGCTCTGAATTCAACACACTGATCGCGATGTTTAGTGAGATTAATGGGCCTAAATTCCAGCATAAAATCCGCGAGGTGACGGCTCTGAAACGCCATGAGCGGCAATCCCATGAGCCTATCTGGCTCTTCTCTCATCTTGCCTGATCGGCGAGATCTGTGAACGGTTAATCTCGTGGCGATTGAGTTACGAATGGTCGCGATCGCACCGTTTGATAAATCGTTTGGGCAATGCCGGTTGGGCGCCCCAATGGAGATGCACGTAAGATGCGTGGATGGAGGTGCTGCCCCAACCTTCTGTTCCTACTGAGATCGCGGTTGCGTCAAGTAGAGGATAGGCGCTCAGAGTACATAGAGGCTCGACAGGCAGAGGCGCGATCGCCGAGCGGTGAAATTCGTGGCCCCAAAACTGTTGACCGGGCACCACGAGCGGGCTGGTCTGCTGCACCGTCACTTGGCGATAGCCCAGCGTCAGCTTGCCGGTCATGGTAGTCGTTGTCGGTAGCGCCCCCACCATCGGCCAGACGTGCCCCTCAAAATCGACCAGCGATTCACAGAGATACATCAGCCCGCCACATTCGGTATAGGTAGGTAGACCCGCTGCAACCTGCTGGGCGATCGCCGCTCGCATGGGCAGATTATGTGACAGCTCTGCGGCAAACATTTCTGGAAAGCCGCCGCCAAGCCAGAGCCCGCTCAGATCAGGGGGTAAGGCGTCATCCGTGAGGGGACTAAAGGGCACCAGTTCAGTGCCCAGACGAGTCAGAATTTTGAGATTATCTTCGTAGTAAAAGTTGAAGGCGCGATCGCGGGCGATGCCGATACGGATCTTTCTAGTGGATGATCGTTGAGGATGGTGGGATTGCGAGGTCTCCACAATTGTCGTTGTGGGGGAATCCGTTGCCGGTTGCCAGATCTTCTCCAACGCCTGCCAGTCAAAGCACCGTTGCCCCAGCGTCGCGAGATGGCGAAATCGCTCGGGCAAATCGGACAGTTCATCGGTCGGCACCAGGCCCAAATGGCGATCGGGTTGGGTGACGGCATCGTCTCGCCGCAGTATGCCCAGCACGGGCAACCGCAGCGCGGCAATCGCCGCTTTGAGCATTGCCAGATGACGATCACTGCCGACTCGATTGAGCACAACCCCGGCAATATGGAGGCGGTCATCTAGCGTTTGGTAGCCGTGGACAATGGCCGCTAGTGATCGCGACAAGCGCGCACAATCCACCACCAAAATAACGGGACAGTTCAACAGACGCGCCACATGGGCCGTGCTGGCCCAGTCAGTGCCGCCGGCGCCATCAAACAGCCCCATCACCCCTTCGACCACGGCATAGTCAGTCGCGGCACTGTGCTGCTGAAAGCATTGCTGAACGTAGGTTTCGGAGGTTAATACAGGGTCTAGGTTGTAGGCCGGACGCCCGGTAATCGCCCGGTGAAACATCGGGTCAATATAGTCTGGGCCGACCTTGAACGCCTGCACCGATGTGCCGCGCGATCGCAGGGTCGAGAGCAGCGCCATTGTCACCGTTGTTTTGCCCGAGCCGCTGCGATCGCCCGCAATGATCACTCCACCCATACATCATCCTGAGGCTCCTGATCTTGTTGTCAGGAGGGCTAACTTTGTTAACCATACTGCCAGGCTGAGGCTCTATGTCTGGGGGCGTGGCCCGAACGGGGTGATGTCTGGTGTTGAAGGCGATGAGTCGTTAATGGATGACATTCCCTCAAGAGCAATGTGTGATCGCCAATTCATGCCAAAAAAAAGGACGTCCGAAGACGTCCTTCAATCAGAGGTTTTGGAATGGAACTTAGCTATGGCCACCCGAGACGACCGCCAAGAGGGTCGGCATGTTAGCAGCCAAAAGATAGGCAAAGGTCGCGCCACCAATGCCGCCGATCAAAAAGCCACCGGCAAACTCGCTCCAACCTTCATCGGTCGAAAAGTCTTTAGGTGGATTGAAAGGCGTCGTCGTGTTAGACACGGCTGGGTTGACCCCCGCGCCAGAATAAATCGACAGACAGGCGGTCAAGATGACCACCAGGGAAGCTGCTCCGAGCAGCCCTGCCAACCCTGGAATATCAGAATCCCGCAGGGGGCCAAGCAAAGCAAAGGGGCCATATAGCAAGTACCCGTGGGCCATGCCAATTTCGAGTCCCCGACGCTGGGGAGACAGCCCTTTGCGATAAGCAGGCAAATTTCCAATAAAGGCTTTGGTAAAGCCGGAAGAATTGAGCGGAGTTTCCAGATTACCAATCTGGGGATCCCCCGCTGCAGTAATGGCGTCAGACATGTTTTTGAGCTCTCCTACTCACAGTGATGAACAGACCACAGCAAAGATTTTTAACCCGACAGTGACACCTTAGGGGTGCAGCAACAAATCAGGGAAGAATCGATTGAACTCAATCAAAATGCCTGCTGTGACGACCATCCAAACAGTCGCAAGGACAGGAGCCGTCGACAAATAAGTCAGAAAGTTTTTACTCATGGGTGCTCTCCACCGAGCGTGAACATAGCGAAGTGTCTAGCGAGGAGACACGGTGATTTCATCATCTTTGGCAAACATTTCGCCGCTGATAATGTCTTTAGTTGCGGTCAAAGGCCAAGCGAAGCCAGAGAGAGAACATTTGACGGCCAGAGGCACATCGATGATGATCTCTTTCTCTTCGGGACTTTTTTCGCCCCGAACGGCAATCACGTAGGCTCGACCGACCCAGCCGATCCAACCCGCAATATACAAAAACAGCAGACTAGGAATGATGAATTCACCCAGGTGAGCCAGATCGCCATCCACAATCAGATGGGGGAGCCCATCGTCGCCGCAGAGCAAAGTAGAGTTGCCATAAAAATCGAAACGCGCCTTAGCCTTATCCGTGGTGGCAGCAGCAGCACGCTTTTGGAAAGCCGCATTTTCGCCACAGGGGGTCAGGCCAGATACGTTGTCACCTGCGATGCTCGCAGATGCCGGTAAGGCGAAGCCAAACCAGAGAGAAATTACAAGAGCCAGTGCAAACAACCGTCGCATACAGTGGTTTCCCTTTATTACACAAAGGTCAAAGTTTTGAAGCCAAAACGTTAAGTTATTTGGAGGGATTTTCACCCAACATTGCACGCCATAATACCCTGCTGCCGATACTCGGTAAAGCAAAGCTGGCGCGGGGTTTACATCTCTCAAAGTTTTGTATTGCGTTTCGTAACTGACTTTTGTGAATGACTACAGTCTTAGCCTTGGAAACAAGTTGTGATGAAACAGCTGCCGCTGTGGTGCGCGATCGCACCGTGCTGAGTAGCGTCGTCGCCTCGCAAATTGAGATTCACCGTCGCTATGGCGGCGTCGTGCCCGAGGTCGCCTCACGCGCCCATGTCGAGAGTCTGGGCACCGTCACCGATACCGCGCTGCAGCAGGCGGGGGTGCAGTGGGCCGACATTGATGGGGTCGCCGCCACCTGTACGCCGGGGCTCGTCGGGGCCTTAATGGTGGGGTTGACGGCGGGCAAAACCCTGGCATTGCTACACGGCAAACCCTTCCTGGGCGTGCATCATCTGGAAGGGCATATTTATGCCTCCTACTTGAGTCAGCCTGACCTACGGCCGCCCTATTTATGTCTCTTGGTGTCCGGGGGGCATACCAGTCTGATTCAGGTGAAAGGCTGCGGCGATTACACCACCCTGGGTAAAACGCGGGATGACGCGGCAGGCGAAGCCTTTGACAAGGTGGCGCGGCTGCTCGATTTGGGCTATCCCGGTGGGCCAGTGGTTGATCGGCTAGCGGCAACGGGCGATCCTCAGGCCTTTAAGCTGCCCGAGGGTAATATTTCTCTGCCGGGGGGCGGTGTGCATCCCTATGATTCCAGCTTTAGTGGCTTAAAGACGGCGATGTTGCGTCTGATTCAATCACTCAAAGACGCTGGGGTAAACCCCTTACCCGTTGCTGATTTGTGCGCTAGCTTTCAAGCCACTGTGGCCAAGGGGCTGACTAAGCGAGCTATTCGCTGTGCGATCGATCATCAGCTAACTGCGATCGCCCTTGGCGGTGGGGTGGCGGCCAATAGCGGTCTGCGTCAACACCTGGCGGCGGCAGCACAAGCGCACGGGCTGACGGTGCTGTTTCCGCCGTTGAAATACTGCACTGACACTGCGGCGATGATCGGCTGTGCGGCGGCGGATCATCTGCAGCGTGACCACC